>CAVJKK010000009.1:0-1271 GCA_963649855.1 Anaerovoracaceae bacterium | reverse complement strand
TTCTTAAGGAAAACACTCTGTTTTGTCCGATGAAACAGAGTGTTCTGTACGGCACAACGAGAAGGTGGCTCTAACTTTGAGTTTAAAAATTAACTGTCTAAAAAAAAGACTCTCGGTCGGTTCTGTCATCAAAGAAATAGCGCCACGGAAGGCGCTAAAGACTGAAGTTCCGCAAGAAATGCGCTGCATTTTCTGGACCGCGACAGGACGTCACGCGTACTTTTCTGCCGGATTCTCAATGCGGTCTGTTCCGTTCATGGAAAAGGACTGTCACCCCGAAGTCTGCTGATAACAATTTTATATCAGACAAATTCCAAAATCCGCTTGAAAAATAAAAAGACAGGTATAAAATGCACCTCAGAAGTTTTTAAGGCTGCCTTATGACGGCTTGACAATCTTTTAGAGAAGGTGGAAGAATGTTCAATTCAATTCAATTCAATTCAATTCAATTCAATTCAATTCAATTCAATTCAGGTAAAAAGTTTAAATTTTCCATACTGGCAGTGTGTGCGCTTTTTGCGTTTACACTGATGGCTTGCGGTAATTCTGCGGATGATGAGGAAGATACTTTGCCAGCCCCGCCGGATGGCTTTGTAATCGTTCCTAAAACAACTGGTATCAGCAGTTTTTATATGTGTGAACATGAAGTAACACGTGCTGAGTTTAAGGCTATTATGGGTCAGGAGCCGGAGGGTATGGGACAGGCAATCGGGGACAGTAATAACGTCAAGGATAATGTTCCTGTAAGTGCCGTAAACTGGTACGATGCAATTACTTACTGTAATAAGCGTTCTATAGAAGATGGTTTGACGCCTTACTATTACTTTGATTCTGACAAGGACTGGGCAGAGTTAGAATACAGCAGCATTCCAGTAAAACAAAATGACTACTGGGATGGTATAAAATGCAACACAAGTGCAAACGGTTACCGCCTGCCAACAGAAGCTGAGTGGATATGGGCTGCCAGGGGTGGCGAGAATTATACTTATTCTGGAAGTAATGATATAGATGAGGTTTGCTGGTATTGCGATAATTCCACTCATGCTATCCACGTAGTAATGTTAAAGAAGCCGAACGGATATGGCTTATACGATATGTGTGGTAACGTATGGGAATGGTGCTTCGATTCTGAGTATAAAACTGTAGAGAATGAAGAAGTTCTCAGGCGTGTTTTATGTGGTAATTATTGCTGGGCTGAAAAAAGTTCATGTGCCCTTAACTCAAGCGACATACGCACTATTAACTATACGATATATGGCAGAGAGGAATAC
>CAVJKK010000008.1:0-13718 GCA_963649855.1 Anaerovoracaceae bacterium | reverse complement strand
TTCGTTCATTTCGTCGATGTATTCTTCCGTGTGATGAATTGACTCGCGGGATTCCTCCAGTTCTTCTGAAGTCTGTTTTTTGCCGGCATTTGCGAGCGTGCAGCAGATTGTATCGAACATTTCCATAACACGCGCCGACATTTTTGAAATTTCACGCTGAATCTGAAAAAGATAAACGTCGGCAGAAACGTGGCTGTTCGGAAGGATTGCAGGAAGCTTGTAATGCGGATTTTCGTCTTCCGTGCTTCCCTTTATGATTTTCGTTGCAAGAAGGGCAATCTGGTCCACAAACGGAAGGAAAAGCAGCGTTGCACACATGTTGAAAACCGTATGAAGCATTGCAATATGCGTCGTGATGTCCTGCTCAGGAGCGCCTGGAACTATTAAATCGACAAGTCCGAGGAACGGTCGGAAGAAGCAGAGCGCAATCACAGTGCCGGTAACATTGAACAGAACGTGGACAAGTGCCGTCCGTTTTGCGTTGATTGAAGCCCCGAACGCTGACATTACGGCATCAATCGTTGAACCGATATTACTTCCAAGAACGAGGGCTGCCGAAAGTTCCCACGAAATGAACTTGTTTGCCGCAAGAATCAGAACGACAGACGTCATCGCAGAAGAAGAATGAATCAGCGCAGTAACGACCATTCCAAGGAAGACACCGGCTAAAAGCCCTGCAAGACCGTAATCCGTAAGACGCTGAATGACCGACGCCGCAGCCGGACTGAGCGTGAGCGTTTTCTGCAGAAGATCGAGTCCCATAAAAAGAAGGGCAAACCCCATGAAACAGTCTGCAAAGTTGTGGATTTTTAATTTTTTAAAGCGTTTTAAGATGAAGCCGATTCCAAAAAGAGGAATTGCAGCCGCAGAAATTGAAAAACTGAAACCGAAAAGCGAAACAATCCACGCAGTTACCGTTGTACCGATGTTCGCGCCGAAGATTACGCCGATTGCCTGTTTGAGGGTAAGCATTTCAGCGTTGACGAAACTTACTACCATGACGGTTGTTGCGCCCGACGACTGAATAATTGCCGTAACGCCGATACCAGTCAGAACGGCTGTAAAACGGTTGCCCGCGATTTTACCAAGCAGTTTCTGTAAATTGCTTCCCGCACCCTTCTGGATACCGTCGGAAAGCATGTTCATTCCAAAAAGAAGAAGGCAGAGCGCCCCAATAAACCCGAAGACCTGTGCAATAATTCCTAAAACCATAATTCTTTCATTTCTTTATAATTTTTTTAACCTGATTCTCGTTTATCATATTTTACAGAAAATTAAACAAAAATATACTGATTTTTGGAAAAATCTTAACATTTTTGAGATTCTGTACAAGTTATCTGCGCTGGTTGAGCCTGTCGAAACCAAGCGGTAAAATGTTTTCCAAAGGTCGTTACAATGAATTCTACTCAATTCGGGATTTTTTCTGATTTTCGTTCTGATTTCCGCGCTTACTGCGATTCGCTCAATAAATCTTTCGGTGATGTCCTGATTCCTCTCCAGAAAGAAGCGTGCAAAAAAGACACTCCGGATTATCCGCTGCAAAATCCGGTTGTTTACAACACTGCACTTGATGAACTTACGCCACAGAGCGAAATCCGTTTGATCGTAATCGGTGACAACCCCGGCAAAGACGAACAGCTTTCAAAAAATCAGAAATATCTTGTTGGACAGAGCGGGAAGATTGCCGCAGGATTCTTTAAGAAAAATCCGCAGTTTAACGTTGATTTCCGGCAGAATGCAATCATTTTGAATAAAACGCCCGTTCACACGGCAAAAACAAAGCACTTAAAATATCTTCTTCAAAACGGAACGGAAGAATTGAAGAAAATGCTCGCTGAAAGTCAGGTCTACATGGCAAAAAAAACGGCAGAACTCCACATTGAACTTTGCCGCGCTGCCCAGAGCGAAAACGAACGCCCGGACATCTTCCTGGTCGGCTACAGCGAACTGAAGAAAAACGGACTTTTTACAGCCTACAGAGAAGAACTGAAAAACGCTTACAACGACTGTGCAGAGTGGAAAAATGTTTATGTGTTCCAGCATTTTTCAATGAACCGCTTTTCAATCGATTTAAAGGACTTCATGCAGAAAAATTCCGCGCCCGACATCGTAACTGCCACCCGCAGATTAGGCGAACAGCACAAACAGGAAATTTTCTGAAAACTCCGTGCCAGTCTACTTTAAAATCCGCAAAAACTACAGCAATTTTTTTCTGTTTTATATCGAAATTATCAGCCAAAAAGAATATATTTTTATAGAAATATGGGCGTCCCGGCGCAACCTGAAGCTTGCGCCGTCGGGTGTTACGCAGTTCCGCGTCTTACGCGCTCCAATGTTTGTGCTGAAAATAAAGACAAAAAAAGCACGGTGGTTGAGCCTGTCGAAACCTCCAGCCGTATAAAAAATGTCATACACAACGCACAAACATCGCCTTATGGCGCTGCTTCACCCCCTAACGCAGGAAACACACTAAACACTGGAGACACAAATGTACAAGATTTTTATTGACGGAAAAGAAGGAACAACAGGACTCAAAATCTACGAACGCTTTGCAAACCGCAGGGATATAGAAATTCTTTTAATCGACGACGAAAAACGCAAAGACCCGGAAGAACGGGCAAAGATGATAAACGCTTCAGACTTTACGTTCCTTTGTCTGCCGGACGCAGCATCAATTGAAGCTGTAAAACTCTGCACGAATCCAAAAACACGCATCTTAGACGCATCAACCGCGCACAGAACAAACCCGGAGTGGGCATACGGTTTTCCGGAACTTTCTGCAGAACACCGCGCAAAAATTGCAAGATCTTCACGCGTTGCAGTTCCGGGCTGTTACGCTTCAGGTTTTGCTTCGATTGTTTATCCTCTCGTAAAAAACGGAATCATCACTCCGGACTATCCGATAGTCTGCCACGCAGTTTCAGGCTATTCGGGTGCAGGAAAAAAAGCAATCGCACAGTATGAAGCTCCCGATCGCAATTCTGAATTAAAATCCCCGCGACTTTACGCACTTACCCAGGAACACAAGCACCTGCCGGAAATGCAGCAGATCAGCGGACTCGCATATAAACCGGTTTTTAATCCGTATGTGTGCGACTACTTTCAGGGCATGACGGTGACAGTCAGCCTCTTTACCCGCCTGATGAACAAAAAACTCACCGGCAAAGAATTAACAGAAGTATACAAGGAACAGTACAATTCAAGCCGTTTTGTAAAATGCGCAGAATTTATGGGTGAAGGCACGCTCACAGAAAACTTTATCCCCGCAAACACACTTGCCGGCACAAACAACATGCAGATTTTCGTCTGCGGCAACGAAGAACGCCTTGTAATAACCAGCCGCTTCGACAACCTGGGCAAAGGAGCCAGCGGAGCCGCCGTTCAGTGCATGAACATAATGATGGGAATAGACGAAGGAACAGGACTGTAATTGTTCCTCGGCAAAAAACGTTGTGTTTTCAAAGTCTCTATTATTGATTTTGATTGTTATAAAATGTTAATATAATATAAGTAATTTTATTTATTACTGATAAGAGGATTAAATGGCTAAGATTGAACTTAAGGGTATTACAAAAATCTACGATGGCAATGTTCTTGCTGTAGAAAGATCTAATGTAACTATTGAAGACCGCGAATTCTGTGTTTTCGTTGGTCCATCTGGTTGTGGTAAATCTACAACTCTTCGTATGATTGCTGGTCTTGAAGACATTACTGCCGGTGAACTTTTGATTGACGGCGAACTTATGAATGATGTTCCTGCCAGAGACCGCAATATTGCCATGGTTTTCCAGGATTATGCTCTTTATCCGCACATGACTGTTTACGATAACATGGCTTATGGTCTTAAGATCCGCAAGATTGATAAAGAAGAAATTGACCGCCGTGTTCATGAAGCTTCTAAGATTCTTGACCTTGACACTTATCTTGACCGCAAACCTAAGGCTCTTTCCGGTGGTCAGCGCCAGCGCGTTGCTGTAGGTCGTGCAATCGTTCGTTCTCCAAAAGTATTCCTTTTTGACGAACCTCTTTCTAACCTTGATGCTAAACTCCGCGTTCAGATGCGTGCTGAAATTTCAGGGCTTCACAATCGTCTTCAGGCTACAATGATCTACGTTACTCACGACCAGATTGAAGCTATGACGATGGGTACTAAAATCGTTGTAATGTCTGAAAAACGCATCCAGCAGATTGGTGCTCCAATCTATCTTTACAACCACCCGATCAACAAATTCGTTGCAGGATTTATCGGTACTCCGCCAATGAACTTCTTTAAGGTAAAGATTGAAGCAAATGGCGACAAGGTTGTTGCAAACGAAGGAAACTTCAAGCTTGTTCCGACTGAAGATCAGCAGAAACAGCTCAAGGCTTATGCAGGAAAAGAAGTATGGTTCGGCGTTCGTCCGGAAGACCTCATCTATCAGGAAACTCCGGCTGCTGAAAGCAACATTTCTCTCAAAGTTGTAAACAAAGAACCTCTCGGTGCTGAAACTCACATCTTTGTTCAGATTCAGGATTCTAAGGTTGTTGCAAAGTGTCATCCTAGCGTAAACCCGAAACTCGGTGACACCGTAAACCTTGTTCCAAGAATGGAAAAATGTAAGTTCTTCGACTTTGATACTGAAGTAAATATCTGTGAACCGGAAATCGAAAAAACATGGTAATTTCTAGGCGGACAGTAATTAAAGTCTAAGCGAAACCGGCGCAATTTTGTGCCGGTTTTTTTTATGCGCAGTGACTACCAGGTATATACACGCTTGATTTCGACAGGCTCAATCGGCGCTGTGTTTTAAACTTATTAAGCAGGACTTTTATTTACGTGTGCGCTATAAAGCGCACGACCTTGCGCTATCGCGCAAGGGATTGAAGGGGCGCGCGCAGCGCGGTGCGTAGCACTGGAGGCGCGGCAGACGCCGTAACCCCGCAAAGCCCGGTTTTTGGGCTTGCCCAAAAATGCGCCCGTATCGTAAAAAATCAAATTGATAATCAAAGTCAATTTTTGTAAAATGGTTGAACTATGGAATTTACACAAGAATCTATCGACGCACTCGTTGTCAACGAAGTGGACATTATGAAAAAAATTGCGGAAGAACTGAACATCCGCGTAAGTCAGGTCAGCGCTGTCATCAGCCTGATTAACGAAGACTGTACAATCGCTTTTATTTCGCGCTACCGCAAGGACAAGACTGACAATCTTAACGAAGTTGAAGTTGCTGAATGTGATCACAAATTTAAGTCATACAAAAATCTCGAAGAACGCCGTCTGGAAATCGTGCGCGGGATTTTCGCCCAGGGAAAGCTTACTGAAAGCCTTTACAACGCCGTTATGGGCGCAAAAACTCTGACGGAACTTGAAGATCTCTGGGCTCCGTTCAAGAAAAAGAAGAAGACGCGCGGCATGGTTGCCATTGAAAAAGGTCTTGAAGCTCTTGCGGATTTTATGGAAGGCGCAAATGATGATGCAGCCGTAGAAGCCGAAGCGCAGAAATACGTTAAAACGGACAACGAAGACCCGGCTCTCAATGTTGAATCTTTCATGGACGCAATCGCAGGGGCGGAAGACATTATCGCTGAACGCACATCGCAGAATCCTGAAAATCGTTCTGAAGTTCACGACCTTTATATGGCGGAAGGCACAATCGAAACGAAGGGAATCGTGCCGGAAGGTCAGGACGCTGAAACGGCTGAAAAGACTTCAACTTACAAGATGTACTGGGATTATTCTGAAAATCTGAACCAGGTTAAGCCTCACCGCATTCTTGCAATTAACCGTGCGGAACGCGAAGGTGCGCTTTCGGTTAACATCAATGTTCCGGTTGATGACGCTGTCGCCCTCCTGCAGAAAAAGGCAAAACCTTCCAATAAATATCACAGTGACGCAATTGAAGACGGTTTGATCCGCCTTCTTTCGCCTGCCGTTGTCCGCGAAATCCGCAGCAACGAAACTGACGAAGCAGATGACCACGGAATTGAACTTTTCTCTGAAAACCTCAAAAACCTTCTGATGACTCAGCCGATCAAGGGAAGCCGCGTTCTCGGCGTCGACCCTGGTTACCGCAACGGTACAAAATGTGCCGCCCTCGACGAAACCGGCAAATTCCTCGGATTCTTCAAGATTTTCCAGGAACAGAATCCTCAGGACGCTTACGACCAGATTAACAATGCAATCGACAAATATGACATTCAGGTAATTGCCGTCGGAAACGGAACGGGTTCGCAGGAAGTTCAGGCGATTGTTTCTAAAGTTCTGTCTGAAAATTATTCTGATGCGGACGTAAAATACACCGTTGTTGATGAAAGCGGGGCTTCCGTTTATTCGGCTTCTCCGGTTGCGACGGAAGAATTCCCGGAACTCGACGTTATGGTTCGCGGTGCGATTTCAATGGGGCGCCGTCTGCAGGATCCTCTTGCAGAACTCGTAAAGATTGACCCGAAGGCAATCGGCGTTGGTCTTTATCAGCATGACGTAAACCAGAAAAAACTTGCCGAACAGCTTGATGAAGTTGTTTCTTCGGTTGTAAACAATGTCGGCGTAAACCTGAACACTGCTTCTTACATGCTCTTGAAGTATGTTTCTGGAATCAATCTTTCTACTGCGAAAAAAATCGTTGCCTACCGCGATGCAAACGGCAAAATCAAGAGTCGTGAAGAACTCAAGAAAGTGCCGGGCGTTGGTCCTAAGGCATTTGAACAGTGTGCGGGATTTTTAAAGATTGCAGAAAGCGCTGACCCGCTCGACAATACGTGGGTTCACCCGGAAAACTACGAAGTTGCGCGCGAAGTTCTTTCTTACGTTCAGAACAAAAAATCTGTACCGGCGGACGTTAAAAAATCTCTCTGTGAAAAATACAGCGTCGGCGAAACTACGCTTAACGATATTATCGATGAACTTGGCAAACCGAACCGCGACCCTCGTGACGGCTACCCGGCTCCAATCATGCAGAAAGGCGTCGTAAATTTTGAAGATTTGACGGTCGGAATGAAAGTTACCGGCAAAATCAAGAACGTTGTAGACTTCGGAGCATTTGTTGACATCGGTCTGCACGAAACGGCACTGATTCACGTTTCTGAATTGAGCGACAGTTTTGTAACTGACCCGATGGAAGTCGTAAAAGTCGGCGACGTAAAGGAATTTACGATTATTGACCTCGATAAAGACCGCAAGAGAATCTCCCTTTCCCTCAAGAGTGACGCTCATACCCGTCTTGGTCAGACAAACGAAGGGAAGAAACCTGCAAAGGCTGCCGGCGCACCTGTTTCCGCAGACGGAAAACGCAAGGTTGTAGTTGTACGCAAGGGCGGAAAACCTGAAACTTCTTACGCCGGAGCAAACCGTTCCCGCAACGAAGGCGGCAGAAGGGCAGACCGCGGCAGCGACGACGGAATGTCATACAACCCGTTCGCAGCGTTCTTCAATAATCAGAAATAAACGAAAAATTTCTTCATAAGATTTTGTTCTAATCCTTTTTTTTTCTTATTTCTGTGTCATACTTTGGGGTATGAAGAGATTTCTTAAGCAATTATCAGCAGGTCTTGCGCTTTTCTGTGCACTTCTTATTTGCTCATGCAATTTTGAAGTGCCGGAAAAGATTTCAGTCAAGACCTCAGGTACAAAGTATGAATTTCCTCTTGGCAACGGTTCATTTCTGCTGCGTGATAAAATCAGTGCGTCTGAACTGCGGAATACTTTAAAGGAAAATCTTGGAGAAGATTCTGCGGACATCTCTGTTTACGACTACAATCCGACGCAGAATGATGACGATGTTTTGCGCTATTTAATCAAATATCCGGTTGAAGAAATTTCCCTCGGGCTTACGACGGACGGCAGCAACGAGATGAAGTTTTCTACGGAAATTTCATTTTCAAGCCTGAACAGCGCAATTGCAGACAAAATAGAATTCGGTGATTTGACTTGTCCTATGGTTGAACTTGGAAAATCTTACGAACTTCCTGCCAGTGATTACAGTCTTGGTTTCAGCATCAACACCCCGACTTTCTCTACGATTGATATTTACGCGGGAACTCTCGAACTTTCTGTCAGTTCCCCGGAGAACGTTTCTTCTGACTTTGAAATGAACGTAAAACTCGTTCTGTGCGATTCTGATGGAAATGAAATTGCTTCAACAGACACGCGCGACATTGCAAACGGAACGGGAAGCACGCCTTTTTCGCTCGACATTGCAGGAAAATCGCTTTACCCGAAAATGAAGATAAAATTTTCCGGCACAATAAGCGGCGGAACTCTGGGCACAACCCACACATATGAAGTTTCGATGAAGGCAAAAGACTTCAGTATTTCTAAAGTTACCGGACTCACGATGACGGCGGAAGACATCGGCGACATCGACAGCGACGAAAGCACTCCGGACGGAACGATTGGCTTTAACAACAGTTTTAATTTTACAGACTCAAGCGGTGCTCTTGTGAGCGCAACAATCGGCGAAGGAACGCTCAGCCTTTACAGCGAAGTTCCTGATGGCTGGAGCGGCGTAAACATGACGGTTTCTGACCTTTCTGTTCAGCAGACGGATAGACTTAAACTCACTAAATCTGCTTTTTCAGATTTTACTTCTGACAGTTCAGACGGCACGAGCTATCTTTTCTACAAGCAGGCGGATTTGAAAAATCTGACCATAAAACCGACAACCACAGACGCGGACAAAATTGCCCTGTCTGGAAACGTTGCGGTTTCTTTTGATAATGCGACGATTGTCCTTACGGACGGAACGGAAGACTGCAAGATTACGGTCGGCGGTGCGTGTGCAATCGAAAAAATGACACAACTGATTGTAAATATTTCTTCCCTTGCGGACACTTCGACGATGACCGGCGAAATCGACACGGGACTGAATTTTTCTACCCTTTTAAAAGACAAACTCGGCGATGCTTCAAATCTTATAAAGAACGTTCAGTTTTCCGGGATTGAAGCCTACGTTTATGCCGTGCAGCCGGGAATTGACGCTCTGAACGACATCGGTTTTTCTGGCTGTACTCTGGAAGCAGCTTACACGGTTGATGGCACGGCGGATTCTACGAAAATCGTTGACAACAAGGAAGTTAAATTCAAGGATTCGCAGATTGATCTCGATTCCCTTGCGGACGAAAACTACACGATTACAACTGACGTGTTTACGACTACAGCCGAAGACGGCACGGAAACGGCAAGTTACTCTGTAAAGACGGAAGATGATTCAATCTGTACGTTAATCAACAAGCTGCCGGATAATCTTAAAATCAATTACAGCCTCGACGGATTTACGAGTTCTGAAGGAACTCAAATCACGCTGGAGGAAGATGATTTTGAAAAACTGCAGACGTTAAAATCAATCCAGCTCTACATTCTGCTCGACGTGCCTTTAAAAATCACTTTGAGCGACACGGTGGATTTTCCTGAAACGAGCTATTCTTCTGACGGAAAAATCTCGATTCTTGACGTGCGCGAACTCGTAAGAATCATAAACGGCGAAGAAGAAAGCGAAAACAAAGACCTTTTGAGCCGCGACAGTTCTGAAGATTTTGAAGACTACAAAAAATACATCGATTTAGTTGATTCGTTTACGATTAAGTACAAGGCAATCAACACGACAAAGTTCGGCATGGAAGGTTCTCTGTATGATGCAGCGACCGGAATCAGCAAAGCACTTAGTTTTGACACGAGCGACACTTCCGCCGTTGACGATGAGG
The DNA here is from genome assembly GCA_963649855.1 of Anaerovoracaceae bacterium. Classification (GTDB taxonomy): domain Bacteria; phylum Spirochaetota; class Spirochaetia; order Treponematales; family Treponemataceae; genus Treponema_D. The sequence continues at coordinate 4,037 of CAVJKK010000008.1, read as the reverse complement.
GTTACCTGACTTTTGAACTCACTCAGGACGAAATAAAAAGCGTTTTCAACAGTTATCCGTTCAATCCGATAATCCGGGTTGATATTGAAGCCGACGGAACGGAAAAATCAGTTCCGCGCAATGCAGAAATCGGGCTTGACGGCTATGTTCAGATTGTTCTGGACGGAACTGTTGAAGTCTGGAGCAAAAACGAGGAGTAGGAGGAGAGAAAGATGAAAAAGATATTCAATTTTATTCTTGTTCTGTTTTTTACTTCCTTTGTTTTTGCCGACCTTGTACCGCAGAACCGCAAACTGGAAGTCGGCGTTGAAGCTGAAGGCGGACTTTCCAACAATTATTTCAGGGCGAGCGAAATGCTTGTTTCCGACCTTGTGATTGATTTGAATGAAATTTCAAATGAAATGTCGGGCACGGGACTTGTGCTTGATTTTCTTGTGAATGCAAAGACGTGGTTTGCGCTGAACATAAACGAAAAGATGAACTTAAAGTTCTTTTTCGGCGTTGAAGGCAGCGGTTACGGAAACATTTCAAAGAACTTTTTTGATGCTTTGTGTTCCGGGCTGGATTTGAACACGGACGAAGACTTTAACTTAAAACTTTACGGCGATATCTATGCGCAGGCGGGAATGACCTTTAAGACGCAGATTAAAGAATTCGGCGTCAGTTTTACTCCGTCGCTTTTTGCGCCGGTTTTCCATGTGGCAGAATCAAAGGGAACTGTAAACTATAAGTCGACGGAAAGCGGTTTAATCCGTGCAGAAGCCGACGTGCCTGTAAACGTTTATTCTGTGATTGATTTAGATGGAATAAAAGATAGGACGATTGACAGCGCATATATTCAGGATGCTCTTTCTACGCTTGTAAAAGGCGCGGGTTTTGACCTTGCATTTGAAATTGACCACAAAATCGGTGAAAAATTTACGCTCGGTGCATTTACGCGCATTCCACTTGTTCCGGGAAGTTTGAGCTATAAAGCTTCGACCCGGTACTGGGCAGTTTTTGAACAGAGCAACACTCTTGGCGTTCTGAACGAAACAAGTTCAACGACGAAAGACTACGGTCACGACGACATTACCTACAGCGAAGCCGATGAAAAAATCCACAGACCGTTTATTCTTGGACTTGAAGGCGCATGGAAACCGTTCGGCAACTGGTGTACGTTCTACCCGAAACTGAATCTTGCAGTGCGCAATCCGTATTCCGGGGAAAATCAGGTTTACGGCGAGTTTGCCATTGTGTCGGATTTTTCACTTTTTAATGTTGCAACTTTAAGGCTTGGAACGGCTTACGAAAATCTAGTTTTCAAGCAGACGGCAGGTTTTATGCTGAACTTCCGTGCAGTAGAACTTGATGCTGCAGTCATGTTCCGCGGCGAAGACTTTTCTAAAAGCTTCGGCATGAGCGGTCTGGGCGCATACATCGCAGTAAAGTGCGGCTGGTAAGCGCGCGACTCTGCGCGAGGGATAGTAGTGGCGCGCGTAGCGCGGTGCGCAGCACCGGAGGCGCGTTAGACGCCGTAGCCACGGATAGCCCGGTGCCGGCTTGTCGGCATGCGCCCATAAAAAAACTTATCTGTATCTTCTCGACCAGGCTCTCGGCGACATTCCCGTATTCTTTTTGAAAACCGAACTGAAATAATTCTGATTCTGGAAGCCCAGGCGCGTGGCAATTTCCGAAAGCTTGAGCGATTCAACCTGCAGAAGATTTTTTGCCTGCTCAATCTTGAGTTTTTCGTGCAGGGTCTGAATCGTAAAGCCCGTAAGTTCCTTGGCACGGCGGACAAGATGCGACTTGCTGACCATAAGGTCTTCCGCCATCTGATCAAGATTCGTCATTTCGTTCAAGTGCTCAACTAGATAGTTTGTAATCTGGCGGACTGTAATGCCGTTTTTGTTTTCCGGTGCAGGATCTGACGGAAGATGCAGAACCCCGACAAGCTGTTCGCCCGAAAGCAGCAGGGAACGTTCCCTCGTGCGTCCTTCCTTCATGTAAACCGAATAAAGCGCGTTGCTCAAAAGCATGCGGACTGTGTCGTAAACTGAAATGTTCTGCGTGCCGGTTTCAAGAAAAGCGTAGCCAAAATAGCGGTCTGCGTGATAGAGGATTTCGACCATCAGACTGTAGCGGCGTCCATGCGGGAAAAACGTTTTCGGAATACATGCCGGGTCGTAAATCTTGAACGGCAGTTTCTGTTTGATGTCAATCGGCGGTTCAGGCAGGATAAGTTCGATGTTTGCGGAACTCAAATCCATCGTCATATTGTCGGAAAGGCAGAGCACAATTCCGGGGATTTCCATTTCTGAAAGCTGGTAGCGCAAAACATCCTGAATCTGCTTGCCGGTCGTTGCGCTGGCAAAATTCATCGCAATCTGCGAAATGTTGTTCATCAGATATGAATTTTCGCGGGTTGAAAGCGTGTCGTATTCAATGAAAACGGAAACGAGTGCGCGCAGCTGGTGGAAAATGTTTTCGATGTGTGAAAACTGTTTTTCGTCATCGCGTACCATCGGCAGAATTACCTTGCGAAGGTCTGTGATGTTCTGCTGGAGTTCGCTGTTGACCAGAGTCGAATCCTTGCGAATATTCTGCAGAAGGTTCTGAAACCAGCGGAGCATTGAACTTGGCTGTGTCTGTTCGTAAATGTCCACAAAAATTGAATCCACGAGCTCTGTAATCTCCGGTTCATTCTGCTGCGGAAAAATCGTGCGTGCCTTGCGGAACAGAAAACTGCGCACGTCTTCTTCGGAAGAATTCGGGCTAATCTGTTCGTCCGTATGCGTGTTTACGTTTTTGCCGGATTCTACGACGCTCTGTTCAAAACAGCCGCACGACTGACGGATTAAAAGCGTTGTAGGAACAAGGCGGGTTTCGTATTTTACTTCCGGATTCATTATGCGGTCGATTAAAAGTTCAACGGCTGCATAACCGCGCTTAAAATATTCGAGGTCCATCGTCGTAACCGGTGAGCGCGCCGTAATTCCGTTGTACTGGTTGTTAAATCCCGTGATTGCGACGTCTTTCGGTACGCTGATGTCGCGTTTGTCGAGTTCTTCGATTACGGTTGAAGCGATGATGTCCGACGGCGTAATGATGCAGTCAATTTCCGAGTGTTCTTTTAAATTGTATGCGGAGCAGAGCTGGGTGACTGCCATTGCAATATCAATCGAATCCATGGTTTTTGTCATGAAAATCGAATGAGGCAGTTCGCTGATTCCGTGTTTTTTTAATTCAGTCTGATAGACGGCAAGACGGCGCAGGTGAGGTTCAGAGATTTTAGAGCCGATGAAGACAAAATTCTTGTAGTGGTGCGTGTTAATCAGGTGATCCATAATCTGCGCGATTGAAGATTTGTTGTCGATTCTGATGCATGGGATTCCGTCGATGTCGAGATAGCCGATGTCTACCATTGGAAGCGGTTTGAGCGCGTTGAAAGTGTTGATTATCGTCTTTGTGTCTAAGAATGAACAGAGCGAAGAAGTCCACGTAACGAGACCGTCAACGAGGGAAGACTTCATGAAGCGGAAGTTTTTGAGATAGTGGGAAATAAAATCGATGTCGTCAAAAAGCGAATATTTTATAGCACCCGCAAAGTTGATGAAGTTGAGGTCGTAGTCGGAAGCAGCCTTCATCATGCCGGCAATGTATTCCTGCCCGATAAACGAACGGAAATCGGCAATTCCCGTAAAACCGATAGTAACGCGGCTCCCCTGATTTTTGCGCTGAGTTAAAAAAGCGCGCCTCTTTGCAATACCCTGATTCATATCTTACCGTTAAAATTGAATTTTTAATAAATAGACAAAAGCCGGATTTATTTTTAAGAAAATATCAGATAACCGTAGCCGGGGTTCTGACACAAACGCATCTTGAGCTTGTCTCAATTATGCGGCTTGTGGCATGGTTCCCGGCGGGAGGTTAGCTGGCAGATATTTTATAAAACCCGACAACTGGACTAGTATATCATTTTATTGAGCATTTTTTATATATAAAAAAGCAAATTTTTTAAATAAAAGCGACCGAAACCCATGGTGTGAAAAAAC
>CAVJKK010000007.1:9310-14362 GCA_963649855.1 Anaerovoracaceae bacterium | reverse complement strand
AGGCTTTATTCCGTGCGATTCTTCCGCGGATTTCTGACGAAGAAATTTCAAGCTTCGGATTCATGATTTTTACGTGCGGAAATTTGAAATCTTCTTCCGTAAATCCTTTTTTTTCAATCATGTAGTCGCCGACAGGTTTATTCCGATTGCACGACGCAGAATTTTCCAGTTCTTCTTCATCGCGCACCGCAAGAATCAGCCGGCACTTTTCGGCAAGAAGTTCCGCATTTTTCCAGTTTTCAAAATGAGAAGCAAGGTCAAACCCGAAAATAAGCCCGATTTTGTCCGTAAGTTTTCCACGGTACTTTTCTTCGAGCGCGCAGATTGTATCCCAGGTATACGAAATTCCTTTTTTGTCGATTTCGTAACTTTCCGCCACAAAGCGTTCATCATTTTTTACGGCGAGTTCTACCATTTTAAGCCGGTGTTCAGGCGAAGCCGCATCTGCCATTTCTTTGTGCGGGGGCGCATAGCAGGGAATAAAAAGGATTTTGTCATAATTCAATTCCCTGCAGACGCAGTCCGCAAGAACGAGATGTCCGATGTGAATCGGGTTAAAACTTCCGCCGAAAACCGCTATTTTCAATTTTCACTTCCCGGAAACTGAACTTCTGCATCTTCATCAACAGAACGCGTACTCATAAAATCAGGATTCAGGCTTGTTCCTTCTTTTTTGTTCGTAAGGAAAGACCCTGAGCTCACCTTTGTACCGTCTGCGTTGAACTGTTCAGGTTCGCCGTCGAGTTTTGTGACTAAATCAAGGATTGCAAGGCGGATGTCATTCATGCCGATATGAGCCGCCACGGAAACCGCAAGAACTGTAGTTTCAGGTTCAGTTTTTCTTATTGTTTCTGCAATTTTCCCGGCACGCTCTTTTGCACCTTCGAGGTCGATTTTATTACAAAGGACGATGTGCGGCTTTTTCAGCAGATCCGAAGAAAAACCTTCGAGTTCCTTGCAGAGCGTTTCGTAAGCGCCATAACATTCATCGTCGCTGCAGTCAATCATAAAAAGAAGTCCTGCAGTTCTGCTGATGTGCTTTAAAAATTGAATTCCAAGTCCTTTTCCGTCAGAAGCACCTTCTATGATTCCCGGAATATCTGCAATAATTACATCACGTTCATCACTTGCCTGCAAAACTCCAAGGTTCGGAATTTTTGTCGTAAACGGATACGGCGCAATTTTCGGGCGGGCGTTCGTAAAAGCATCGAGCAGGGTCGATTTTCCCGCATTCGGAAAACCTACAAGCCCGATGTCCGCCATGATGCTCAGTTCAAGGCGAAGTTTTTTGTATTCTCCGTCCTGTCCCTTGTTTGCAATCCTCGGTGCCTGGTTTGTCGGAGTTTTAAAATGAACGTTTCCCCAGCCACCGTTTCCGCCATGGCAGGCAACAAACTGATCGTCTGCGGATTCAACTGTAAATTCCTTTAAAAGTTCGTTCGTTTCAAAATCGCGGATTGCAGTTCCAGGCGGCACGGCAATTTCTATATCTTCACCATCGCGGCCGTATCTGTTCCAGCCCTGCCCGTCTCCGCCGGATTTTGCCCTGAAAAAATGCTTGTAGCGGATATTTGCAAGAGTGCGCACGTTGCGTCTGCAAATAAAAATTACATTGCCGCCGTCACCGCCGTCACCGCCGTTCGGACCGCCTCTCGGAATATATTTTTCACGTCTGAAAGAAATACAGCCGTTGCCGCCTTTTCCAGCCTGACATTCAATAACGGCTTCATCAGCAAATAAATTCATGTACGCTTCTCCTGTAATCAGAATCTTACACTAAAACTAAAAAACCCGGACACAGTAAACTGAAATCCGGGCTTGATTAAGTTTATTCAAAAATTAAAGTAAACTAATTATTCAGCTTTTGCTTCTGCTTTTGGTGCAGCTGCCTTTTTTACAGTTGTTTTCTTAGCAGCAGGCTTCTTTGCAGGAGCTTTTTCTGCTGCCGGTTTTTCAGCAGTTGCTTTGTCAGCAGCCTTTGCAGGTGCTTTTTTTGCCTTTGGAGCAGCCTTTTTTGCAGCTTCTTCAGCTGTAACAACGTTAGCAAACTTTCTGTTGTTGCGTTCGTTGAAAAGAACTACGCCGTCAGCAGTTGCGAACAGAGAATCATCTCCAGCCTTCTTTACATTGTCGCCAGGGAAAATTTTTGTTCCACGCTGTTTAATAATGATTGAACCTGCTGTAATTGCCTGTCCACCGTATACTTTAACGCCCAAGTGTTTTGGATTTGAATCGCGACCGTTTTTTGCGCCGCTACCACCTTTACTGCGTCCCATAGTAAGCCTCCGCTCAAATTATCAATTTTAGTTTCCCGCTCCGACAGTTTCAGAAAAACTTACATTTTCCGGAAATTCTTTTGAAAGCGACTCAAAACCAGCCCTCAAAAAATCTGCCGTATATTTCAGACACATTTCCGTTTCCGGGGTGTCTTTTCTGGCTTCCACGCAAAAAGCGAGAGTTCCGCGGGAAGACGTATCAGCATTCAGTGCAACATCCTCTGTCTGTGAAAGAACCTGCATAGCCGTCTTCAGCAGTGTCGTAACCGCTGCGCAAACTATGTCACTTCCTTTCCGGGAAAAACCAGCATGTCCGTTAGCTTTACAATTTATCAACACGCCGTTTCTGCCAGTCAAAAGTGTTACTGCTGTCATAGACTTTTTTAGCCTACAATATTATTAACACGAACGTTCGTGTATTCCTGTCTGTGTCCGATAAGGCGGTGATAGTCTTTCTTGCTCTTGTATTTGTAAACAAGAACTTTCTTATCGCGGAAGCTGTTTTCTACAACAACTTCTACTTTTGCACCACTAACGTATGGAGTACCAACTTTTACATTGTCACCATCGCTAACCAAAAGAACTGAATCAATAGTGATTTTTGCACCGTCTTCAGCGTCGATTTTATCAACCTGAATGAGGGCATCTTTTTCAGCCTTGTACTGTTTACCTTTGTATTCAAAAAGTGCGTACATTAAATACCTCTTCTACGCCGCAAAGTGTAACGGAAACTCTAACGACTAAATTATAAAAATATGAGTACTAGATTTTATCAAATTTAAATGGAATTGGTCAATAAAAGCAGACGGGCGTTTTCAATTTTACAGGGCGTTTTTTTTCAGGCGACAACGAACTCTGGCTTCAATTTTTCGGTCTGCGCCCTGTTTACAGCAGAACCGGCCACTCTGGGTTCGCTCGCGCTCATTGCCGGGCAAGCCGGCAACTAAAGCCCGGCGTGTCCGGCGCAGGTTCTGCGTTATCGCATTTTTAGAACTTATAATGACTTGTGCTCAGCGTGTGACCGTCATTATAAACGTCAAACCAGATTTCGCGTTTGCCGTTAATGTTGAGCGCATCATAAAATTCCTGAATGTTCGTAACTTTTTTGTCATTTACGGCTGTAATAATGTCTCCGTTCTGGATTCTCATTGCAGCAGCAGGTGATTTTTCAAGAACGTTTACAACTGCAACGCCCTTAACCTTTGAATCTTCAAGTCCAAGTTCCTTCTTAACGTCGTCCGTCAAAGGAGAAGCAATGAAGCCAGGCCAGAGCTTTGAGTTGTCATTCGTCACTTTTTCCGTGCGTTCTTCAATCTTTACGGTCAAATCAACCGTCTTTCCGTTGCGGATAACCTTGAAAGCAGCATTTTTTCCCGCCGGAAGATAGCCGACTTCACGCATAAGTTCAGTCTGATTTTTAATTTTCTTGCCGTTTACTTCGATAATAAAGTCGCCTGCCTGCATTCCGCCCTTGTGTCCCGGAGAATCAAGGAAAATCTGAGAAGCAAGCGCACCGTTTTTGCCGTCAACGCCGAGAGCCTTTTTGTATTCGTCTTTTACGTCAAGAAGGCTTACGCCAAGCCAGCCGTAAGTGATTTTTCCGCTGGAAATAAAATCTTCAATTGATTTTTTGAGTGAATTGATTGGAAGTGAAAAACCAAGTCCCTGACTTCCGCCACTCGAAGAAGCAATCCACGTGTTGATTCCGATTACTTCGCCGTAAATATTTACGAGAGGACCGCCGGAATTTCCCTGGTTGATTGCAGCATCCGTCTGAATAAAGTCGTTCATGTTGCCGATCTGATCACCTGAACGACCCGTCGCGCTTACAATTCCCTGAGTTACAGACTGTCTGTAGCCGAGCGGAGCGCCCATCGCAAGGACAATGTCACCGACTTTTACGTTATCGCTGTCACCAAGTGCTGCAACTACAATGTTTGAATCTTTTTTAGCCTCGAACGAAACAAGCGCAATGTCTGAGCGTTCATCAGCACCAACAAGTTTTGCGTCAAAACTCTGACCGTCGTTTAAGTTTACCGTAATCTGGCTTGCCTTTCCCGCAACGTGATTGTTCGTCAGGACGTAAACAGTGTCCCCGGTACGCTTTACGATTACGCCCGAACCGAGACCTTTCTGTTCGTATTCACGGGTTCTGTCTTTCTTTTCGCGTTCACCGCCGTTTGGATTTCCAAAGAACCAGAACGGCAAATCGTCAAAAGCATCAAAAGGATTTGTCTGTGTAACAGTCTTTTTTTCAGTTACGTCGATTTCTACAACAGAAGGAAGCACGCCGTCAGAAATTGAATTGAAGGAAGTCTGAAGTGCTTCTATAATCTTCAGACTTTCCGAAGGAATTAAAACCGCACTTTTTGTTTCCGCATAGACTGTGTCGGCAGAACCTTCAACCTTTACCTTGCTGCACGAAAAACTTACGGCAGCAAATGCAAGAGCCGCCGCAGATACGCCGCATACGATTTTTGATGTAATATTCTTCATATATCAAGCCTCCATTTTTTCAGAACTATCGTTACAGTTTTTACGGCGGTAAAACACAACACACATGTCAAACAGCCTGCGACTGCCTGACATCTTTATTTCTACCGCCGTTCATTCTATAAATATAATCACAAAAAAGGGCGAATAGTTACAAAAAAATCTTTTTCCGTGCGCCGTGACTAACAGATTAAGTCGTCGCAGAGCGTCAGAATTTCTGTGTGGTCTTCAAAAACGGCTACCGTGTGCTCCTCGTGGCAGCTCCATTTTCCGTCGTCTGTGA
>CAVJKK010000007.1:0-9300 GCA_963649855.1 Anaerovoracaceae bacterium | reverse complement strand
TGTGAGGACTGTCCAGCCGTCGTTTGCCGTATGAACGTCCGCAGTGCCAATGTTAATCATCGGTTCAATCGCAAGCACCATTCCCGGCTGAATTCTCGGATTTGCGCCACCCATCGGGCAGTTCGGAACGTTCGGATCTTCATGAACGTCAAGCCCGACGCCGTGTCCGCAGTAATCGTAAACAACGCCGTAACCGTATTTTCCGTAAGCAACGTCGTTTACTGCATTTGAAATATCGCGGATTCTGTTGCCGGCAACACAGGCAGCAATTCCAGCCTTCAGACTTTCGCGCGTAGCCTGAACGAGTTTCCTGTATTCGGGTTTTACGTTTCCGACCTGAACCGTGTGGCAGGAATCAGAAATGTATCCGTCAAGGTCAATTCCGATGTCGAGAGAAACAAGATCCCCGTCGTGAATGATTTTCTTTTTTGAAGGAATTCCGTGAATTACCTGCTCGTTGACGCTTATACACGCTGCACCGGAAAAATCTTCTCTGTACCAGGCAGGCGTTCCGCCGATTTTTTTGATGAATTTTACGACAAGATTGTCTACGTCTTTCGTGCTCATTCCAGGTTCAACCTGAGGCACAACTTCCCTGAATAAATCTGCAAGAGCGTGGCAGCTTTTGCGGATTCCGTCGATTTCTTTTTCATTCTTTAAACGAATCATTTATATTCCCCTGTGACTGTTTTTATTTTAATCTCATGGATTCTTCTTCGCAGATTTTTGCCGTCCTCTCGTCTCCGATTCTCCGGTATGCGTCTGCCATCTTCTGAAGGAAGAAAGAATCATCACGACTGCCGAAATTCAATTCCAGCGCACGCTCCCATGCGTCAAGGCAAAGTTCATCAGCGACTTTTCCTTCAAGTCTGTATTTTAAAATTGAACGCGCAAGATCCAGCACTTCCGGAAAAAAGATTCTGAAATACGAAAAACTGTATTCCATTCTGATAATCTGTTCCAGAAGGACAAACGCGTCGTAAAATTCTTCCCGCAGGACGAGTTCTTCGCACAAAATGAAACCGTAATCCATAAAATCTTCGCGGGTAAACCAGTCTGAAAGCCTGAATTTTGTGCTGTTTCTGCATGCTTCAACAAATTCCTTTACGGCATCGTCTTCGCGCGCATGCAAAAGGTCAAAGAGAATGAGTTTTGCACGGCTCTCAGCGTCATTTCTGGACAAAAGCCAGGTGCGGTAATCAAAGGAATTTGTACTGCGGAATGATTTGTCTTTGTATCTGTAAAAGTGTGATTCGTCAAAAAGGGCACGCTGTCTTACATCAGATAGGATTTCGTATGCCTTGACCAGCTGTCTGAAAGCTTCTTCATTTGAATCTTTGCCCGCTGTGTCAGGGTGAAGTTGTTTTGCCTTGATTCTGTAAGCCCGCCGGATTTCTGCAGCCGTTGCGCCATACCGGACCCCTAAAATTTTATAACAATCTTCCACGATTTTTTTATTATATTCACAAGAGCACTTTTGTACAATTCAGGCAGCGTAAGGAAAAATGGTCTAATTTCTCTGCCCAAACCTTAAATTCAAAAAAAAATCCCGGAACAGACGCTCCGGGATTTTACTGCACGGCAATCAGCCGATTTTGAACAGTTTTTCTATGTCTTTCTGGCGGACTACGAGAACGTTGCAGGCAGCATTTCCGACGATTTCCATATTTGTCGAACTTGCCCTATCATGCGCAACATCGCTTGTAACGGAAACATTCTGATGTTCTTTTCCACCAAGAAGTATAAAATCCGCAGCGAATTCATCTGCAGCACGCACAATTTCTGCCCACGGACTTCCCTTGCGCAGCTGGGTTTCAACCTTTACGCCCTTTACTTTTGCAAGAGTTACGACCTGTTCAAGATATTTTTCGCCATCGTGAACAAGATTGTCTTCATATTTCTGACTTTCGTCTTTCAGGAAGAATTTGCTCATGTTCAGGAATTTTAAGGCTGCCGTATCAACAACGTAAACAACTTTCAGGCTGCATTTATACTGCTTTGCCATCAGAATTGCGTACATTGCCGCATGGAGTGACTGTTCCGAGCCGTTAATGGCTACTATAATTTTTTGAATTAAAGGCTTTAGCATTATGACTTCCTGTTTTTCAGCGACTTAAGCACAAATGTATTTTCACGTTCACGCTCTTCAAGAACGCCCTCAATATAAGTCTTTGTTTCCCTCGTCTGAGGAATGACCATTTTATCAAGGGCATTTACGCGCCGCTGGGTCTTTTTAACCTCGCCTGCAAGCCGCCATGCAACTGTCCGTATGCTGGCCATGTTTGTAAGCAGTTTCAGCAGATTAAAGAATTCTACCATGACTTTATCGCTGTCAGCAAAACTTTCCATAAAGGAATAGAACAGCTGCTGCTGCGGAAGTTCAACGTCAATTGAATTGAACGTCATTCCCCCGGCAGTAATCGTCTTGTCCTTCATCTTGAAGTTGTACTTAACGGCGTGAGCAATTCGCTCAACACGGTCGCCACCTACAATTTTGAGCATATTCTTCAGAGCCGGATAAGCCTTTGCGTACTGCTTGTCCAGTTCTGTTTCGAGAAGTTTAACACGCTCAACCATGTGCATCAGTTCCATTACAAGAATTTCGCGTTTCTGCTCAAGCAAATCATATCCGTTCTGTGCAGACGCAAGCTGTTCCTTTACAGAGAGAAGATTTGATTTTGTCGGCGCAATATTTAACTTTGCCATTAGTTCTGCTCTTCATCCTTCGGAAGATATTTTTCGATAAATTCCGGCTTGATTCTGTAAAGTTCATTCTGAGGAAGAAGTTTCAGGAGTTTCCAGCCGAGATCGAGGGTTTCTTCAATTGAGCGGTTTTCGTATTCGCCCTGAGAGAAGAACTGAGATTCAATCGCATCACCAAATGCAAGATACTGCTTGTCAACGGCACTCAATTCTTCTTCACCGATGATTGCGGCGAGAGAGCGGATTGATTTTACCTTTGAATAAGAAGCAAACAGCTGGCTTGAAACGCTTGAATGATCTTCGCGCGTCATTCCCTCCCCGATACCGTCCTTCATCAGACGGCTGAGGCTTGGAAGCGCACTTACCGGCGGATAAACACCGCTCTGGCTCAATTCACGGCTCAATACAATCTGACCTTCGGTAATGTAGCCCGTAAGGTCTGGAATCGGATGCGAAATATCATCGTTCGGCATCGTCAGAATAGGAATCTGCGTAATGGAACCTTTTGAACCCTTTACCTTTCCTGCGCGCTCATAAAGTTCTGCAAGGTCTGAATACAGGTATCCAGGATAGCCCTTACGACCAGGAACTTCACCGCGGGTCGTAGAAATTTCACGCAGGGCTTCGCAATAGTTTGTCATATCGGTCATTACGACGAGAACGTGCATTCCTTTTTCAAAAGCAAGATATTCAGCTGCCGTCAGGGCACAGCGCGGAGTGATGATACGTTCAATCGAAGGAGCATCAGCCAGAGACTGGAACATTACAACCTTGGAAAGAACACCGCTTTCCTCAAAAGAATTGATGAAGAACTGTGCCTGGTCGTATTTAATGCCCATTCCCGCAAAAACCATTACAAACTGTTCGTCTGAATTGCGGATTTTTGCCTGGCGGATAATCTGCGCCGCGAGACGGTTGTGAGGAAGACCGTTTCCGGAAAAAATCGGAAGTTTCTGTCCGCGGATCAGAGTATTCATGCCGTCGATGGATGAAATTCCCGTCTGAATAAAGTCCCTCGGATAGACGCGGGCAAACGGATTCATCGGCATTCCGTTTACGTCAATTTTTTTAGAAGAAACAATCGGCGGAAGTCCGTCAATCGGTTCGCCCAGACCGTTAAAAATTCGTCCCAGAAGTCCTTCACCAACGCGAAGTTCCATCGGTTCTTCAAGAAATTCAACTGAAGTTTCGTTCAGATCAAGTCCAGTCGTCGTACCGAAAATCTGAACGATTGCAGTATTTTCGTTCAAATCAATTACACGACCGGTTTTCTTTTCACCGTTACGGTCACGAACATAAACGATTTCATTATAAAAAATGTTTTCGCTGCGTTTTACCACAACGATAGGACCATCAACCGAATTCAGTCCTTTATATTCTACACCTTTCATTTTTTACTCCAAATGGTGCAACGCCCGGCTATAATTTTGCTACAGGTTCGCATAAACCTGTTCAAGTTCGCCCATCTGCTCTTCAAAACGACTTTCAGTGTCTTTTATCATTTCAAGTTTATCGTTCGGAACAGTAGTCTTGAGGCGGACAATTTCTTCCTTAATCGGCAGTGCGTTTACTTTTGCAAGCGGAGCACCGGCTTTAATTACGGCAGAGCCACGTTTGTAAAATTCCATCATCAGAAGCAGAATCTGAATCTGCTTTTCCGGAACAGAATAAACGTCAATTGCATCAAACGCATTCTGCTGTAAGAATCCGTTTTTAATCATATCTGCAACAATAAGAATAATTCTTTCGTAGTCAGGCAGAGCGTCAGGTCCAATCAATCTTACGATCGACTGCAGTTTCTGCTCTTTTTTAAGCAGTTCGAGGGCTTCAAGCCTTACTTTTGCCCAGCGCGGGTCAAGTTTATCCCACCAGCCGCGCACTTCATCCGCATATTCTGAATAGGAATCAATCCAGCCGATTGCAGGATAGTGACGAGAGTTTGCAAGTTCCCTGTCCAGAGCCCAGAAGCAGCGGATAAAACGCTTCGTGTGCTGGGTTACAGGTTCTGAAAAGTCACCGCCCGGAGGAGAAACCGCTCCGATTACGGAAACTGAACCTTCCTGTCCGCACAACGCCGTTACGCGACCTGCCCTTTCGTAGAACGAAGCAAGGCGGCTCGGCAGATATGCAGGGAATCCTTCTTCCGCCGGCATTTCTTCCATACGACCTGAAAGTTCACGCAGGGCTTCAGCCCAGCGCGACGTTGAATCCGCCATGATTGCAACGTGCATTCCCATGTCGCGGTAGTATTCAGCGAGCGTAATTCCTGCATAAAGCGAAACTTCGCGGGCTGCAACCGGCATGTTTGAAGTATTTGCAATAAGAATCGTGCGTTCCATGAGGGAGCGTCCGGTTCTAGGGTCAATCAGGCTCGGAAATTCAGTAAGAACGTCGGTCATTTCGTTTCCGCGTTCGCCGCAGCCGATATAAACGATTAAATCCGCATCACACCACTTTGCAATGGCATGCTGGGTCATTGTTTTTCCAGTACCAAATCCGCCCGGAATTGCTGCCGTTCCACCCTTGGAAAGCGGGAAGAAAACGTCAATTACGCGCTGACCGGTTACAAGAGGCTGGCTTACGGTCAGTTTCTGAGTAAACGGACGCGGATTGCGCAGCGGCCAGTAATGGCTCATCCTGATTTCTTCATCAAGTTCAGTTTTTGCAATTACGTCGTCTACTGTGTAGTCGCCGCTTCCCTTAAAGGAAACGAGCACGCGGCCACGAACCGTCGGAGGAACCATAATCTTGTGAAGAATCGACTGCGTTTCCTGAACAGTTCCAAGTACAAAGCCAGGTTTAATCGGAGTTCCTTCTTTTACGCCCTCAGCGGCTTCAAAATGCCACACTTTCGTAGCATCAATCGGTTCGCTTCTGTGACCTGGAACAAGAAAAGCGCCTGTTTCTTTGTACATTGCTTCAAGCGGACGCTGAATTCCATCGTAAATCGTGCCGACAAGACCAGGACCGAGTTTAAGGGAAAGAGGACGCTCATTTGAAACAACCTCTTCACCGATTTTCATTCCGGTATCGTCTTCGTAAACCTGAATCGTTGCAACGTCTTTATTCTGACGGATAATTTCGCCGATAATTTTTTTCTCGCCTACATCAACAACATCATAAAGACCGCAGCCTTCAAGTCCTTCTGCATAAACAATCGGACCAGAAATTCTGGTAATTTTTCCTTTTATCATTCCGGGAGCCTTCCTCCGAACAGAGTTGATGAGAGTTCGTATGAATATTTATCTTTTAATTCACGCACGAGTTCATCCATCGTAAGACGAACCAGTACGGAGTTATCATCGCTTTTCAGAATCATTCCTTCGTGGATTTCATTGCCCTTTACGGCTTCTTCGCCACTTTTTTCAAACTGAATTGATTCATATCTGCTGATTTCTTTGCTGAATATTTTTTCTGCCACTTTTTTTGCGTCAACTTCTTCAAGTCCGCCAAAATATCTGACAGTGAATTTCTTATCCTGAAGTGCAGCCTTACACTGCAAAAGTTTGTCCTGAAGCAGCGAAAGACGTTTTTCCTTTCCAATCGAATTGAAATAAGCATTCATGGCTTTACAAACCTGCTCATCGTAGAAAGAAACGAGGAATCTTTCTTTTTCAAGAGGAATGTAAGCCCCTGCGTTATTTTCAAGCTGGGAAAGTTTAGTTTTATACGAGGCTGATTTTTCCTCAACTGCTTTTTTTACACGTTCTTCAACACCTGCTGCAATAGCCTGTGCCTCACGTTCTGCCTTGTCAAGAATTTTTTTTGCTTTTTTCTGAGCATCAGCTTCAATTTCTTTATCGAGTATTTCAGTTGATCTTAATTCTTCCATTTTCTTTCCTCTTTTGCTTATACCGAAATACCGACTGCCTCGCGGATTGAATCTGTAAGTGATTTTTTACCCTGCAGATGTCCGTTCAGCGGCGGAATTTCTACAATAAGCGGAAATTGTGCACCTTTCTGCCATGCCAGAACTTCATCTTCCAGCAGGGCAGAAACATCCTCTGACAAAATCAAAACCTTTGGACGCTCAGCAACAGGCAAAGAATTCTCACCGCCACGACCGGTCACACGGTTGAATGCATCGAGAGCTTCTTTTCTGTTAAGGGCAACGGCTCCGTCAACTCCGACGAGTTTGAACGCAAGCACAAGTTCCCTCTGGGCAATCGTAAAGTATTCCATAATTTTCGGGTTTGACTTAGAGAATAATAATCAGAAGTGCTACAAGGAATCCCCAGAGACAGATACCTTCTGCCAGACCAACGAACGGCAATGCTTTTCCTGAAAGTTCAGCATTTTCGCTCATTGCACCCATTGCAGCGGCACCGATTTTTCCAACGGCCATACCACCGGCGATGCAGGCAAGTGCTACAGCAACAGCAGCAGCAATGTACTTAACTGCGCCTGCAACACTTTCCGGCTGAGCCTGTTCAGCCTGTGCTTCTGCAACTGTCTGTGAGTTTGCAGCAGGAACATCATTTTCCTGTGCAAATAATCCTGCTGCCGTAAAACAAAGCAAAGCAGCAACCATGGCAATAATTTTTTTGTTCATATCTTTACCTCACAAAAAATTTATTATGTTAAATATACTTAAACGCGAATGGAACAAATTCCTTTCCCGTTTCGTTGAAGAATTTTGAGAAAAATTCGTAGTACTGAAGACGGATAACCTGAATGGCTACGATCATTCCTTCGAGTACGACTACAATTCCGTTTCCGACAATCAAAATCAAAAGCTGCGCAACTCCAGCCGGAGCAATGCTGCACATCTTTTCGATGATGAATCCTAAAACCGCGTGCGCCAGGGCAAACGCTCCGACACGGACAAAGCTGATTGAGTTTGAAAGATAGGAAGAAATTACTTCTATCAGTTCAACCGCTCCGCCGATAATCACGCCACCGAGTCCGCCTTCAATTACAGGGCGTTCCCCGTCAAGCAGACGTTCAAAAGGTTCTCCAAAGGCAGCAAAGAACAGCGTAATTCCGATGAACCACCAGTCAAAAGCATCCGGAGAATGATGAAGGAAGGCGATTCTCAGCGCAAAAACCACTACATACCAGAACCACAGCGCTCCGGCAAGTCCAGTCTTTCCGAAAATCGCACTGCCGTACTTTCTGCACGAAATCTTATTGATGATGTTGATGATAAGACCAATCGAGTTAATGCAGAAGCCCACAGCCATCGTAAAGCCGAAGATTCCGAAAATAATTCCGATTGCATTTGTCGATTCCCAGAACTTCATCTCAAGAATCGGATAATGCGGTTCACCAAAAAGCCCTGTGATGAACATCGAAACAGGTTTCATGATTCCCTGAGTTGCAAAGAATTCACCGGTGAGAATACCCATTATCATGCTTGAACAGCCGATTGCCATAAAAATCGGAGCAAATTTATTCCAGTTGCCGACTTTTACAATCTTTGCTGACATCAGGATTCCAAGAAGAAGGAACACAAAGCCCTGTCCCGCATCCCCGAACATGATTCCGAAGAGCAGGGTAAAGAACAGCGCAACAAACGGCGTCGGGTCAATCGTACCGTAAGCCGGAGAACCATAACTGAAAATCATACGCTCAAACGAACTGATGATTTTTCCGTGATGAAGCTTTACAGGAACTTTTTCTGCCCCAGCCTTTACGGAAGGAACTTCGTCCGGTTCAAACAGGCGGATGGCAATTCTTCCTTCAGAAAGTTTGTCCAGATCCGTCATCATTGAGTGGCAGTCGCTTTCAGGAATCCAGCCGGTCAGACGGTAAACGAGGTCGGTTGATTCAAGGCTGTTTTCAAGAAGCCTGATTTGTGACGCAATCGAGAACTGGCACAAAAACTTTTTGAGCAGGTCAGCGTGTGTTTTTGCAACGTTGTGCTTTTCGTCTTCAATATGATTGAAAGCCTGTTCACACTCTTTAACCTGATTTTTTAAGGATGTAAGGACATCGTCCGGAACGCCTTTAAAGTCGCTCGGAATTTCCATATTCACAAAACCGTGCTTTTTGAGTTCCGTATCAAGGGAGAAACGTCCTTTTTTAGACGTTGCCGCAAGAATCCGCGATTTATCAGCTCCAAGCGGAACGATTACAGCCCGCGCACCAACCGCTCCGACAAGTTCATCATAAGTTGCAGGATCGATTTTTCCGATTCTCAGCGAAAGGAACGTAAGGTGTTCAAGTTCAGAATAAGGAATCTTCAGGTTTGAAAAAGAAAGTGCTTCATTGTAAGCATCACGGGAACGTTTCAGTTCATCGTCTGCTTCATGCTCTTTTTTCTGCAGAATATCAACGGTATAGAGGAATTTCTGGCACAAAACCCTGTCATATTCAGAAGGACGCGTAGCAGTCTGCAAATCTTCCGTAGAAATATCCGGCAGATTCAGGAATGAACGAACATTCTTCAGCTGAGAAAAAACCTTCTCATCAGGATTTTCTGCGCTGTGATCCAGTTCAAGCTGCTGCTGAAACTGAAAATTTCCTTTCTTTCCTAGAAATTCAATTACTTCATCAATATCCTGTTTTAAAACCATCAGTTCAACAAGACGCATTTTTGCAGTTTTTGCCATCATTCACCCCCGAGCCTTAAACCTTCAGTAACACGGCGTATAT
>CAVJKK010000006.1:0-14416 GCA_963649855.1 Anaerovoracaceae bacterium | reverse complement strand
GGTTCACACTTTGCCGTAAAAAACGCAAATATCAGAATTTTCCCGGGAGAATTCGTTGCCCTCGTCGGCGAATCCGGCTCAGGAAAGACGGTCACCTCGCTCAGCATAATGAACCTTCTTCCCGAAAACGCAAAAGTTACCGGCAAAATAGAATTCAACGGCAAAAACAAATCGATGATTTTTCAGGAACCGATGACAAGCCTGAATCCGCTCATCAAGGCAGGCAGACAGATTGAAGAATCCGCCCTTCTGCACGGACTTTCAAAAAAAGAAGCGCACGAAAAGGCTCTCAAAATTGCAAAACTTGCAGGACTCACAAACACAGACCGCATTTTCAATTCCTGGCCGCACGAACTTTCCGGAGGAATGCGCCAGCGCGTAATGATTGCAAGCGCACTGATGACCGACCCCGAACTTTTGATTGCCGACGAACCGACAACCGCGCTCGACGTTTCAACTCAGAATAAAATCCTTGAACTGATTCAAAACCTGCGCCAGAATTTCAACACTTCGCTTCTGATGATTACGCATGATTTTTCAGTTGTAAAAAAACTCTGCTCGCGCATTTACATAATGTACAAAGGTCAGATTGTTGAAGAAGGCGAAACCCGGCAGATTCTTGAAAACCCGAAACATCCATACACGAAAGCCTTAATCGACGCAATTCCCGACGCAAAAAAACGAAACCGCGAACTTCCGTCTTTTACCGGCGAAGCCTCTGGAGGATTCTAATGGAAAGTCAGAAATCGAAAATCATAGAAATCAAAAATCTGTACAAAAACTTTTCAGTAAAAAATCAGGACGTTGCTGCCGTAAACGGCATAAATCTGAGCATTTACCGCGGAGAATGTTACGGACTTGTCGGCGAATCCGGCTGCGGAAAATCAACGTTGAGCAGCATGATCTGCGCACTGCAGACTCCCGACTGTGGACAGATTTTATTCAATCAAAAACCGCTTTTCACGGACGACGGCTCAAAATCAAAAAAAATCGCACTTTCTTCAAGGGAATTAAAAGAATTCCGCCGTCACTGCCAGATAATTTTTCAGGACCCGTTTTCTTCCCTCAATCCAAAAAAGAAAATCAAATCGATAATCGGAGAACCGCTGAAAATTCACAAAATCGCAAAATCAAAAGAAGAAAGGGAACGCCTCGTCAACGAAATCCGCACGCTCATAGCCCTGCCGCCCGACACGCTCGAAAAATACCCGGACGAACTTTCAGGCGGACAGCGTCAGAGAGTGGCAATTGCAAGCGCGATGATTCTGAACCCCGAATTTGTAATCTGCGATGAAAGCGTAAGCGCCCTCGACGTTCTGATTCAGGCACAGATTCTAAATCTCCTCAAAAAACTTCAGAAATCGCTGAACCTCACTTATCTGTTCATCAGCCACAATTTAAACGTAGTTGCGTACATGGCAGACAGAATCGGGGTCATGTACAAAGGAAAGATTATCGAAGAAAAACCGACGGATGAACTCCTAAAAAATCCAGAGCACCCTTACACAAAAGAACTTTTACACGCCGCCGGGATTCTTTAAAATAAGGCAGAGGACAACAGAACCGCAAAATGAATCCGAAAATCCAAGACCTGCCGATTGCGCCATACTTAGAAACAATCTGCCACACATTAAAGGCTTCTCCTTCAAGATTTTTAGTTTTGACCGCGCAGACCGCCGCCGGAAAATCAACCGCCGTTCCGCTTGCACTTCTGGAAAATTTTTCAGGCAAAATCCTGATGCTCGAACCGCGCCGCCTTGCAGCAGTTGCCCTCGCAGACAGAATTTCAGACCTTTTAGGCGAAAAGACCGGACAGACAGCGGGCTACACCTTGAGTCTGGAAAGCAAAACTTCCGCCCGCACACGATTTGAAGTCATCACCGAAGCAATTTTAACAAGACGGCTTCAAAACGACCCTTTGCTCGAAGACACAAACGTCATAATCCTCGACGAATTCCACGAACGCTCCGTACATTCAGACCTTGCACTCGCATTTTTAAAGGAAACGATGGCACTCCGCAGCGATCTTTTCGTAATCATAATGAGCGCAACCATGGACACAAAAAGAATCGCAGAATACCTGTCAACGCCGCCGGCACCGGTTTTAGACATTCCCGGAAGACAGTTTCCCGTGCAGATTGAATACAAGGACAAAACTTCCGTAACGGACGCAGTTTTACGCGAACTGAAAAATTCTCAGGCCGCCATGCCAGCGGCAGACTTCCGCACAGATTCAATCCTCGTGTTTTTGCCCGGGATTTACGAAATCTCAAAGACAAAAACTGAACTTGAATCCGCATTTTCACAAAACATAAGCGAAAACGAAGCAGAAATCTGCATTTTACACTCTTCAGTTCCATTGAGCGAACAGAAAAAAATCTTAAGTCCCGTACCTTTGTCATCACCGCGCAGAATAATTCTTTCTTCCGCAATCGCAGAAACTTCGCTGACAGTTCCCGGCGTAACAACCGTAATCGACAGCGGACTTGCAAGAGTCAACAAAATGAACGTTTCACTCGGAATGGAATCCCTCGTCACCGAAAAAATCAGCCGCTTCAGTGCAGACCAGCGTTCAGGACGCGCAGGACGCCTGATGGAAGGACGCTGCATAAGGTTGTGGAATCAGTTTGACGTACTTAAAACAGAACTTTCCCCGGAAATTTTACGCTGCAACCTTGCAAACCTCGTGCTTGAATGTGCGCAGTGGGGTTCGACAAAAATTGATTCATTTGACTGGCTCGACACGCCACCCGAGTCCGCCTGGAATTCAAACATAAAACTCTTAACCGGTTTTGGATTCTTAAAAGACGGAAAAATCACGCAGGAAGGAAAACACGCGCTTTCTCTCGGCATCGACGTAAGGCTTGCGTGCGCGCTTCTTTACGCGAAAAAAAGCGGACACCTGACCGAAGGGCTCAACTTTGCCTTAAAATACAGCCAGCACAAAAACTTAAACGAAACTCAAAAATCACAGTTTTTTACGACCATGAAAAACCGCCTTTCAAAATGCACTTTTACACAGTCAGTTGATTTTTCATCAACAGAACTCCTGCTTGCGGGATTCCCCGACCGCCTTGCACAGAAACTTCTCCACACAGAACAGGACGCGCAGAACAGGACAATCTATCAGTTTGCGTCGGGGCGAAAAGCATACCTTGAACAAAGTCCGCAGAACGCACCGGAATGGCTCATCGCGCCCGAAGTAAATGCTGGCAGCACGACCGGAAAAATCTATTCTTACGAAAAGGCCGAACCTGCTTCCCTTGAACTCTGGCTCAACTCGCACGCAAAAACCAGCACGGTTACCACGTTTGAAGAAAATTCCTTTGCGCTTAAGAAAACGGAAATTACGGCTTTCGGTGCAATCATTTTAAAACAGAAAAAACTTGCCGCCTCTCAAAACGATTTTGGGCAGGCACTCTGCAACGAACTCAAGACAAACGGCTTTAAGAGAATTCCGTTCAATAAAAAAATCATGGATTTTCTGCTGCGCGCACAGTTCTACGCCGTTCACAAAGAAAATTCACTTTTCGACAAGATTGAAAACCTTCAGAACACCGCACGGGACTGGCTTCTGCCGTTCATTACGTCTGCAAAAATTGATGAAGAAACGGTTTTTAACGCGCTCTGGTATTTTTTGGACGGAACAAAAATCGACAGCAGCGTGCCTTCAGTCCTGATTCTCCCGAACGGTAAAAAGGCAAAGATTTTATATGAAGCAAGAAATTATGCGGATACGCTCACGCCCGACATTTTTACGGCAAACGCCCGCACCTTAAACGTAATCCCGGTTCTGGAAATAATAATCCAGCAGATTTTCGGCTGTTTTTCCACGCCAGAAATACTCGATGTGCCGGTTCTGCTTAAACTGCTTTCGCCGGCAAGAAGACCTTTGCAGATTACAGACGACCTCGAAAATTTCTGGCAGAACGCATGGATTGAAATCTGTAAGGAAATGAAAGGCCGTTATCCGAAGCACAACTGGGACTACAGACAACCGTGTGAAAATTAGACCAAACCGCGCATCAATCATCAGTGGCGAACTTTTACATCCGTAAACAGAACGCTGCCCTTTTCTTCCACGCCTTTCTTTACGACCGCAAAAAGCCCGAAACGACCGCCAACCCACTGCGCATTGTCCGCACTGAAATAATCGCTTTTCCACGAAAAAGTCGTTCTGACAAGATTTTTTGACTTTACTGAAAACTGAACTGCACCCGAATAGGCGCTGAACGAAATAAAATCCAGACGCATTTTAATCGGCTGACCGTCGGAAGTTAAAGGCAGCTGCTTGCGGCAGATTTCAATTTCATCGCGGGTTTCGTCCGTCAAATCAAGATTTTTAGACTTAAAATAGACAAAATCAAAGCCCAGCGAAGTCCTTTCAACGGCAATCGCGGCATATTCATCGCCCATAAAAATCATTCCCGTCCGTCCGCCGACCGGCAAGTCTTTTACGTTCAAAGTCGCCTTAAAATAAAAATTGGTGTACTGAACTTTCTGCGTCAGAACGTTGCTCGTATTCCACAAAACCGGAAAACCGTTCTTAAAAAAAATTGAAACGCTCTGAGTTTTCAGCTTGAAACTTTCATTGTCCCTCATGGAAGTATCAGACGCCTTCGCAAAACTTTCGTTATGATTGCCGCTCCACTGCCATTCAAGCGCTGCATCTTCAAACGCGCGAACCTGTCTGAGAGGATTTTTTCTGTAACGCCTGTTTCCCTTAAGCGACGGAGAACGGAATTTCGTAACGGGATTACCCGGCATAGCACCGGTTTTTACGGAAGTTCCCATGAGCGGCCAGCCGTCATCATTCCAGACAACCGGCTCAAGATGAGTGATTCTCCCGAAAATTCCGCGCTCCTGGAAGTGAATGAACCAGTCTTCCCCGCCCGGAGTCTGAACCAGCGCCCCCTGATGCGGACCGTTTATTTCAGTGTCACCTTTTTCAAGGACGATTCTTTCTTCCCACGGACCTTTTAAGTTTTTAGAACGCAGAACAGTCTGCCAGCCTTCCCCGACACCGCCCGCCGGCGCAAAAATGTAATAAAATTCACCGCGTTTGTAGACTTTAGGACCTTCAATGGTCGGCTGAGTAATCGTCCCGTCGTAAATGATTTCATCGTTACCGCTGCACAAACCTTTTTCAGGGTCAAATTTCAGCATGGCGATTTTGCTGTTAAAACCACAGCGGCTTTTTGCATAAGCGTGAATGACACGGGCAGTTCCGTCAGAATCCCAGAAAAGAAACGGATCGATAATACCACGCGATTCGTGAATACAGCGGAGAGGCGACCAGTCACCGAAAACATTGTCGCTCTGAGTTAAAAAAATGCCTTCGTCCGGAGTCGCCACGATGATATAGAAAATTCCTTTGTGATAAGAAAAAGAAGGCGCCCAGAGCCCCTGCGCATTTTGAGGAAATTTATAGCGCGCGGGCGGAACATTCTCCGCAGCGTAATTGACAAGAGTCCAGTCAACAAGATTTTTAGAAGCCAGAATCGGCAGTCCCGGCGTAAAATTAAAACTCGAAGCGACCAGAAAATAATCATCCCCCGCACGAATCACGTCCGGGTCAGAATAGTCGCATAAAATAATCGGATTTGTGTACATTTCAGCCATTCTACCACAAAACGACTAATAAAGCGAATTTTATGGGGCTTCCGGCGCACGCGCCGTCGCGTGTTACGGGGTTCCGCTGACGCTCCATTGGCACAAAGTGCCAACGGCTGCGCCGCCCCTCCACCCGCTAAGCCGGGCAAACTTTTCCACATAAAAAAACCGCCGGAATTGACTTGCAACCCCGGCGGTTTCTCTTTTTTTAACTAAAACTCAATTTTTTCTTATTTGTAAAGATCGATGAGTTTCTGCAAGTGAACGAATCTTGCTTTTGCTGCTTCTTCGTTTCTGTCGAACAGAACTTTCGCGCGTTCAGGGAACTTGCGTGTAAGTGAAGAGTAGCGTGTTTCATTGTTGAGGAATGCCTGGTAAGTTCCGTCGCCTTCCTTAGAAGTAAGCGTGAACGGATTCTTGCCTTCTGCCTTGAGGGCAGGGTTAAAGCTGAACAGGTTCCAGTAGCCCGCTTTAACGGCAGCCTTCATTTCGTCCTGACAGTGGTTCATTCCGCCCTTAACACCGTGGAGTTCACAAGGAGCATATCCGATGATAAGTGAAGGACCGTTGTAAGCTTCTGCTTCTTTGATAGCCTTGAGAGCCTGTGCAGGGTTTGCACCGAGCGCAATCTGTGCAACGTAAACGTAGCCGTAGCTCATCGCAATTTCAGAAAGCGACTTCTTGCCGACTTCCTTACCTGCGGCAGCAAACTGACATACTTCACCAATGTTAGAAGCCTTTGAAGCCTGTCCGCCCGTATTTGAGTACATTTCTGTATCGAATACCATGACGTTAACGTTTTCGCCTGAAGCAAGAACGTGATCCAGTCCGCCGAAACCGATGTCGTAAGCCCAGCCGTCGCCGCCGAAAATCCATACAGATTTCTTAGAGAGGTAAGCTTTCTTTTCGAGGATTTCTTTAGAAGTGTCACAGCCGCATGCTTCGAGTTCTTTTACGAGAGCGTCTGTTGCAGGAGCGTTTGCGATTGTGTCGTTCTTTGTTTCAAGATATTTAGCGATTGCAGCCTTGAGCGAAGCATTGTCTGTCTTAGATTCAACTTCTTCAAGTTTTGCAATGAGGCTGTCGCGGATGTATTTCTGACCAGAGTACAGACCGAGACCGTGTTCTGCGTTGTCTTCAAAGAGTGAGTTAGCCCATGCAGGACCTTTCTTTGAATCCTTGTTGATTGTGTAAGGAGCTGTTGCAGCAGGTCCGCCCCAGATTGAAGAACAGCCTGTAGCATTTGAAATGTACATGTGTTCGCCGAAGAGCTGAGTAATAAGGCGGGCATAAGAAGTTTCCGCACAACCTGCACAAGAGCCTGAGAATTCAAGCAGCGGCTGGTTGAACTGAGAAGTCATCGGTGAAAGCGGCAGAGTGTCAACTTCCGGCTTCTTGGAAACATTTGCAACGAGGTAATCCCACTGAGGCTGGTTAGCAACGAGGCTTTCCTGAGGAACCATTGTGAGCGATTTTGTAGGACAAACTGTCGTACATTCGCCGCAGCCCATACAGTCGAGCGGAGAAACAGACAGAGTGTATTTGTACTGAGAAAGTTTCGGATTCTTTACGGCAAGAGTCTTTGCTCCAAGACCTTCAACTTTTGCAGCTTCGTCAGCAGTAAGAAGGTACGGGCGCAATGTTGCGTGAGAGCAGACAAAAGCACATGAATTACACTGAACACAGGTTTCAGCGTTCCATGAAGGAACCATAACTGCAGTTCCGCGTTTTTCGTAAGCAGAAGCGCCGAGTTCAAACTGACCGTCTGCAATGTCCTTGAATGCAGAAACAGGAAGATTGTCGCCGTCCATGAGTCCGATCGGGTTCATGAGTTTTTCAACCATTGCAACTGTCTTTGCTTCACCCCTGAGGGCTGGTTTAGGAGCGTCAGCAGCAGGATTTGCCCATGAAGCAGGAATCTTTACTTCATGAAGTGCGCCTGCGCCCTGATCGATTGCCTGGCAGTTCATGTCAACAACGTCCTGACCTTTCTTAGAGAACTTTGCAACAACCTTTTCCTTCATGTATTTGATTGCTTCTTCAGAAGGAAGAACGTTTGCAAGTTTAAAGAATGCAGACTGAAGTACAGTTGAAGTGCGTTTTCCAAGACCAATCTTTGTGGCAATGTCTACAGCGTCAACTGTGTAAACCTTGATGTTGTTGTCAGCGATGTATTTTTTAGATTCAGCAGGAAGATGCTTGTCGAGTTCTTCATCAGACCACTGGCAGTTAATAAGGAAGATACCGCCCTTCTTAACGTCCTGAACCATCTTGTAACCCTTAACGATATAAGACTGGTTGTGGCATGCTACGAAGTCAGCCTGGTTGATGTAGTAAGGTGATTTAATCGGATGATCGCCAAAGCGCAGGTGGGAAATCGTGATACCGCCCGTCTTTTTAGAGTCATACTGGAAGTAAGCCTGAATGAACTTGTCTGTGTGGTCACCGATGATTTTTGTAGAATCCTTGTTGGCACCGACAGTACCGTCACCACCGATACCCCAGAACTTACATTCAACAGTTCCGGCAGCAGATGTGATTGGAGCCGGTTTAACTTCTGGAAGTGAAAGGTTTGTAACATCATCAACGATACCGATAGTAAAGCGTGATTTCGGCTGAGCCTTTTCAAGTTCCTTGTAAACGGCAAATACAGAGCTTGGAGGAGTGTCTTTTGAACCAAGACCGTAGCGTCCGCCACAAAGAACAACGTCGTTCAAGCCAGCTTCGCGCAGAGTTGCGGCAACATCGAGGTAGAGAGGTTCGCCGAGAGAACCCGGTTCCTTTGTTCTGTCGAGGACAGCAACTTTTTTAGCAGTTTTTGGAAGTTTCTCGAGGAATTTGGCAGAAACCCAAGGTCTATAAAGATGAACTTTAATGAGACCGACTTTTTCGCCGTTCTTTCCGAGGTAGTCAATAACTTCTTCTGCAACATCACAGATAGAACCCATTGCAACGATTACGCGGTCAGCGTCCGGAGCGCCGTAGTAGTCAAAAAGACCGTAGTGAGTTCCGAGTTTTTCGTTGATTTTGTTGATGTATTTTTCAACGATGGCAGGAAGAGCGTTGTAAGTAGAGTTGCATGCTTCACGGTGCTGGAAGAAAACGTCGCCATTTTCATGAGAACCGCGCATTGCAGGATGTTCAGGATTAAGCGCATGGTCGCGGAAAGCCTTTACAGCGTCCATGTTGAGCATTTCTTTAAGGTCAGCATAATCCCAGAGTTCAATTTTCTGAATTTCGTGAGAAGTGCGGAAACCGTCAAAGAAGTTGATGAAAGCGACTCTGCCTTCAATTGCAGCAAGGTGAGCAACCGGAGCAAGGTCCATGACTTCCTGAGGATTAGACTCAGCAAGCATTGCAGCACCAGTCTGGCGGCAGGCATAAACGTCAGAATGATCACCGAAGATGTTCAGAGACTGAGTAGCAACGCAGCGGGCAGCAACGTGGAAAACACAAGGGAGCTGTTCAGCCGCAATTTTGTACATGTTCGGAATCATCAGAAGAAGACCCTGAGAAGCGGTGAATGTTGTAGTCAAAGCACCAGATGCCAGAGAACCGTGAACAGTTCCGGCAGCACCAGCTTCAGATTCCATTTCGATTACTTTAACTTTTTCACCGAAAACATTTTTCTGACCATTGGCAGACCAGTTGTCTACCCAGTCAGCCATTGGAGATGAAGGAGTAATTGGATAAATACCGGCTACTTCAGTAAAAGCATAGGCAACGTGAGCCGCAGCCTGGTTTCCATCCATTGACTGTTTCTTTCTGGACATATTGTCCTCCTAAATTAACCATTAATTTTTGTAAGATAGAAGCAGAAAAGTTAATTCTGAAATTTATTTCATTATAATACAACTAGATTTGGAATGTTTCAACAAAACTGATTGTTTTAAGTTCTGTACTTGTCGAACAAGCCTCCGTATTGTCACACAGATTCGAAATTACTGACGTAATTTCTTTATTTCATCTCGCGCTTTAATTTTCTCCAGGCAAAAAAGAAAATCGGGAGTTCTACTGCCAGCATTGCTATCCAGCCGGCAAGGCAGGCAAAGGCTACTCCGTTTATTCCGTAGTGGACTGCAAGGATAAAACTGCACAGAACCCTTACTATAATCTGCGTTGTCGTAGAAATTACCGTGATTTTTACGTCGCCCGTTCCGCGGAAGTATGCCTGCACGCCGTTCGTAATCGCCGGCAGAAAATACAGGCACGACATTATCATAAGATATTCGCTTCCGAGGCGGATAACTTCTGCTTCGCCGTCGCCTGCAAAAAGCATGATTATTGGTTTTCTGAAAATCATTACAACGCTCATTGCAAGCACGCCATAAATGAGTTCAAGCGAAAATCCCTTCACGAAGCCTTCCCTCTGGCGTTCCGGTTTTTTAGCTCCGCGGTTCTGCGCCATGAAAGTCGTAATCGTGTGTCCGATGCTCTGCGTCGGCTGATAGCAGAAATCATCGACCTTGGTTCCGGCGTTAAACGTTGCAATCGCATCGACCCCGAGAGGATTTACAGCGCACTGAATCAAAAGTTTGCCCACATACAGCACACACTGCTGCAGGGCGGTCGCCCATGAATAATTTACTGTCCGCAAAATAAGCGAGCGTTCAACTTTAAATTCTTTCGGTTTGACGGCAAGAACAGGCGCTTTTCTGTAAACAAACGAAATTATCAGAACGCAGCTGATAAACTGGGATGCCACCGTCGCAAAGGCAGCGCCACGCATTTCAAAACCGAGAATTGCAACCAGAAAATAATCAAGAATTCCGTTTAAGACCGCGCTGATTGCAACGCAGACAATCGGAGATTTTGAATCCCCCGCAGCGCGCAGAGCCGAAGCATAGACGTTGTAAAAAAACGTAAAGACAAGACCTGCAAACACGACGCGCAGATAGTCTGCCGTGTGTTCAATTAAATCTTCAGGACAGCGGATTGCCCGCAGAAGCTGGCGCACAAAAATAAAGCAGACTGCGCTCACAACGACCGTAAAGCCAAGCCCGATTGCAATCGTCGTGCTTATTTCGTTTTTGAGCATCTTTTCGTCTTTCGCGCCGTAAAATTCCGACATGATGATTCCCGCGCCAAGACAGATTCCAACAATCAGGAAAATCATGATGTTCATTACGGGATTCGCGATTCCAACCGCCGCAAGGCACTCTTTGCCCGCAAACCGTCCGAGAATGATTGAATCAACCGCATTGTACGTCAGCTGAAAAAAGTTCCCTAAAATCAAAGGAATTGCATAATTTATTAACTGCGGATAAGTCCTTCCAACTGTAAAGTCTTTCATTTTCTGCCTTCTTTCTGGGCGTACCCCTCCGCTCACCGCTTCGGGTCGGGCTTTACGGGGTTCCGCGACTTGCGCGCTCCATTGCTGCGCAACGCGCTGCGCGCGCCCCTTCAATCCCTTACGCACTTCAAAACTCTCACTGTACCGGCGTAAAAATCCATATCAAAAAAAACAGGTCTGATTCATCTTTCAATAAATCAGACCCGCATGGTTTCAGGTTTCTTTTCGCCTTACTGCTTGATCATTGCGTGATATTCCTGCAGAGATTTAACTCCGCCTTCACCACCCTTGCCTTCTTTTACGGCTTCAATTCCCTGAACGGCAGCATAAGCTCCCGCCAGCGTCGTAATGTACGGAACCTTGTATTTCAAGCATGCAATACGGATTGTCTTTCTGTCTTCTGCATAAACGCGTTTTGCTTTCGGCGTGTTGATTACGAGGCAGACTTCCTTGTTCATGATTAAATCCACAACGTCCGGGCGTCCTGCACCAATCTTGTTTACTTCTTCGCACTTGATTCCGTTCTGCTGGTAGAATTCACCCGTGCCCTGAGTGCAGACAAGTGAGAATCCCATCCTGGAAAGAGCCTTTCCGATGTAGAGAACCTGACTCTTGAGGCTTTCCTTGTCGCTGAGCGAGATGAGGACTTTTTTGTTTTCCCACGGAGACGGAGCGTGCGGAAGTTCAGAACCGGCAGCCTCTTCTGCCTTGTAGTAAGCCAGAGGGAAGTTGTCAGAAAGTCCGAGAACTTCACCGGTAGAACGCATTTCAGGTCCGAGGATCGGGTCAACTCCAGGGAATCTTGCCCACGGAAGAACTGCTTCTTTTGCACCAAAGTAAGGAATGACCTTGTCTTTAAGTCCGAGTGATTTCAGCGATTCACCGAGCATCATTCTTGTTGCAAGGCGTGCCATCTGAGTATCGCAGACTTTAGAAACGAGCGGAACAGTGCGGCTTGCACGCGGATTTGCTTCGATTACGTAAACCTTGCCGTCTTCAATTGCATACTGCATGTTCATCAGACCGCAGACGTGCAGGGCTTCAGCAATTTTCTTCGTGTATTCCTTGATTGTTTCAAGGTTTGCGAGAGGAATAGAAACCGGCGGAATTACACACGCAGAGTCGCCTGAGTGGATTCCCGCAAGTTCAACGTGTTCCATTACCGCAGGAATGTAAACGTGTTCAGAATCTGCAAGTGCATCTGCTTCACATTCGAGGGCATTCTTTAAGAAACGGTCAATCAGGAGAGGACGGTCAGGAGTAACGCCGACAGCCTTTTCAACGTATTCGCGCAGAGTTTTTTCGTCATAGATTACTTCCATTCCGCGTCCGCCGAGAACGAACGAAGGACGAATCATGATCGGGTAGCCGATTTTGTCTGCAATTGCCTTTGCTTCGTCAAAATCAACTGCCATTCCGCTTTCAGGCATCGGGATTTCAAGTTTTTCCATCATGTGGCGGAACAGGTCGCGGTCTTCTGCAACATCGATTGAATCAATTGAAGTTCCAAGGATGTTTACACCGTTTTCCTGAAGTTCGCGCGCAATGTTGAGCGGAGTCTGACCGCCAAACTGAACGATGACACCGAACGGCTTTTCTTTTTCGTAAATCTGGAGGACGTCTTCTGTCGTAACCGGTTCAAAGTAGAGTTTGTCAGAAGTGTCGTAGTCCGTAGAAACAGTTTCAGGGTTGCAGTTTACGATGATTGTTTCGTAGCCGAGTTCCTTCAACTGCATAGCAGCGTGACAGCAGCAGTAGTCAAATTCAATGCCCTGACCGATTCTGTTCGGTCCGCCGCCGAGAATCATTACTTTCTTCTTGTTGTCCGTTGCGGTAGAAGTATCTTTTGCGTTGTAGGTTGAATAGTAGTAGCATGCGTCTTTTACGCCGCTGACAGGAACTCTGAGCCATGCTTCTTTGATTCCAAGTTCGTTGCGGCGATTGCGGATGTCTTTTTCTGCAACCTTGAGGATTTTAGAAAGATATTTATCAGAGAAACCGTCTTTCTTAGCCTGAATGAGGAGTTTGTCTTCAGGAACTTTGCCCGGATTCTTGAGCATTTCTTCTTCAAGGTCAACGAGTTCCTTCATTTCTTTGAGGAAGAATTCCTTTACATAGGTGATTTTAGCGAGTTTGTCGAGCGGAACGCCCTTGCGGATTGCTTCGTACAGCTGGAAGTATCTTTCAGAACTTGCAACCTTGAGCATTTCGCACAGTTCATCTGCACTCTTTTTATTGAAGTCTTTTGCAAAACCAAGACCTGAACGGCCGTTTTCAAGACCACGGATTGCCTTCTGGAAAGTTTCCTTGAAGTTTTTGCCGATTGCCATGACTTCGCCGACAGCCTTCATCGAAGTTCCGAGTTCGTCTTTTGCTCCGCGGAATTTTTCAAAAGCCCAGCGTGCAAATTTAAGTACGACGTAGTCACCGTCAGGAGCACCGCCGAGGGTATATTTTTCAAGAGTGCCGTCGCGCCAGTAAGGAATTTCGTCGAGGGTAAGACCGGCAGCGAGTTTTGCAGAGATGAGTGCAATCGGGAAGCCCGTAGCCTTTGAAGCCAGGGCAGAAGAGCGTGAAGTTCTAGGGTTAATTTCGATGATTACGATTCTTCCATTCTTAGGGTTGTGCGCAAACTGAACGTTTGTTCCACCGATAACGCCGATGTTTTCTACAATCTTGAACGCCATCTTCTGAAGTTTCTGTTCAAGTTCCTTGTCAATCGTCATGAACGGAGCAGCACAGAAAGAATCTCCCGTGTGAACGCCGACAGCGTCGATGTTTTCAATCGTACAGATTGCAACCATCTGATTCTTGCAGTCGCGGACAACTTCAACTTCGAGTTCTTCCCAGCCGAGAATTGACTCTTCAATCAGACACTGATGAGTAAGAGAGAGGTCAAGACCATTGGCAACGATGGAACGCAGTTCTTCAACGTTATAGCAGAAACCGCCGCCTGCACCACCCATCGTATATGCCGGACGAACAACCAGCGGGAAGCCGATTTCTTCAGCGATTTTTTCAGCACCTTCAACGGTGTGGCAGATGTCAGAGCGCGGAGTGTCGATTCCAAGGTTTTTCATCGTTTCCTTGAAGATTTCGCGGTCTTCACCACGTTCAATGGCATCGAGGTTTACGCCGATAACTTTTACGCCGTATTTGTCCAGAACGCCGAGTTTGTTCAGTTCCATTGCCATATTCAGACCGGTCTGACCGCCAAGGTTCGGCAGGAGGGCGTCCGGGCGTTCTTTTTCGATGATCTGGCTGATTCTTTCAACATTAAGAGGTTCAATATAAGTTGCATCCGCCATGACAGGGTCAGTCATAATCGTAGCCGGATTCGAGTTTACAAGCACAATCTTGTAGCCGAGTTCGCGCAATGCCTTACAAGCCTGAGTTCCGGAATAGTCAAATTCGCAGGCCTGTCCAATAACAATCGGTCCTGAACCAATGATCAGAACTTTCTTAATGTCTTCCCTTTTCATAATTTATTAACTCCTTAATAAAACCAGT
>CAVJKK010000005.1:4620-15888 GCA_963649855.1 Anaerovoracaceae bacterium | reverse complement strand
GTAATCAACGAATCGATTACGGTTATGTCAGGTTACATGAGTCAGGTTGTTTCAAAACTTTTGATTTTCATCGTAATAATCGTGATTGTCCGCTTCAGACCGAACGGATTGTTTGCATCAAAAGAAAAAAGATAGAAAACGGAAGGCAGGCACATTATGACTTTTGAAGAACGATTTGAAAAATTAAAGACACCGGGAATTTCCCGCGTAAAAGCTGTGACGGTTGAAAAGTGGATTGCGTATGCGCTCTTTGCATTTTTGTTTGTGATTCCGCTTTTCAGCACGATGTACAATCAGCTTGTATTCGGCAAATTCATCTCCTATATGATTTTTGCCCTTGCGCTCGACATTCTCTGGGGATATGCAGGCTTGATGAATCTCGGGTTTGCCCTCTTTTTCGGGCTCGGCGGTTACGTTCTTGGAATTTCGCTTTCGTGCCAGAACGGGCTGCCGGCTTTTATGGAATTCGGCGGTTTGACTCAGATTCCTCTATTATATAAGCCTCTCGTAAATATTCCGTTTGCCGTGCTGATGGGGCTTGTCGTTCCGTCTGCGGTAGCGTTTGTTCTCGGACTTTTCATTTTTTACAGCAAGATTAAGGGCGTTTTCTACAACCTCATCACCCTTGCGCTTGCGGCTCTCTTTGAACTTTTGATTGCGACAAAGCAGATGTACACCGGCGGTTCTTCGGGAATTAACGGTATTGCAAGCGGGCTTGATAAAATCACTTTTTTTGGTAAACCGATTTCGATTACTGGCTGGTACTACATTGGTTTTGCTGCATTGATTTTGGTTTACGCTCTTTGCCGTCTTTTGACGAAGGCGCGGTTTGGCAGTGTCATCAAGTCTGTCCGCGATAACGAAGCGCGTCTGCAGTTCCTCGGCTACAACCCGGCGGTTTTTAAGATTGCGGTCTTTACGATTGCAGCATTTTTTGCGGGTTTCGCGGGAATGATTTATCTTCCGATGACGTCTTTCATTTCTGTTGAAGCAGCGGGCGTAAGTTTTTCCACGATGGTTCTCGTGTGGCTTGCAGTCGGCGGGCGCGGAAATCTGACCGGCGCGATGGCAGGCGCTCTGCTCGTAAGTTTTCTGCAGTCCAAGCTCTCGGAAAGTTTCGGTAACATGTGGCAGCTGGTTCTCGGGGTCGTTCTGATTCTGATTGTTTACTTTCTGCCGAAAGGAATTGTCGGAACTCTGCAGGACATTCAATATAACCGCAGGATTTCAAAAGTGATTGGAACGGCGGGAACGGCTTCAACTTCAGCAGCGGAGGAAAAATAATATGGCATATCTTGAATTAAGGGATGTTTCTGTTGTTTTTTCGGGATTTCGTGCGGTAAACAAAGTAAACCTCAGGATTGAAGAAGGCGAACTTCGCGTTCTGATTGGTCCGAACGGTGCCGGCAAGACAACGATTATGGACATGATAACGGGCAAGACAAAACCGACGGAAGGGCAGATTTTTCTTGACGGTCACGAAATTACGGGTGTTGCTCCGTACAAAATTGCAGAAACCTATAAAATTGGCAGAAAATTTCAGGGACCCAACATCTTTGCGAACATGACGGTCTTTGAAAACGTAGAAGTTGCGCTGCGTGGTCATTCTTCGCTCATAAAAACCTTTACTTACCGCAGGACGCCAAAAGTGATTGAAAAAATTGACGGCATCTTAAAGCAGATAAATCTCTATGAATACCGCGACATGATAAGTTCTTCGCTTTCGCACGGACAGCGGCAGTGGCTTGAAATGGGCATGGTCTTAGCGCAGGATCCGAAAGTAATCCTTCTTGACGAACCGACCTCTGGAATGACGGCGGACGAAACCTACAAAACCGGCGAAATGATTCTGAACGTAATGAAAGGCAAGACGATTCTTGTAATTGAACACGACATCGATTTTGTAAAGCAGATTGCGCGCCGTGTGACGGTTTTGAATCACGGGGAAATTCTTGCGGAAGGAACTTACGAAGAAATCACGAATAACCCGGAAGTTGTCCGTGTTTACCTTAAAAATGATGACGATTTGAACGAAAAAGAGCCGACGGCGGAAGAAAAAATCGTTCAGCAGATGCACAGCGAACTTCTGGAAAAAGCTTCGCAGGAATCAAAAGAATAAGGGAGGAAAAAAATGCTTGAAGTAAAAGATGCATGCGTGAGTTACGGCAAGAGCCGCGTAGTAAATGGAATCTCCCTGAAGATTGAAGGCGCAGAAACGTATCTGGTGCTCGGTCGTAACGGTGTCGGAAAAACGACTTTCATGAAGAGCATCATTGGGCTTTTGCCGGTGGACAGCGGTTCGGTCACTTTTGAAAACAAGGACATCACAAAATGCAAGGCATACGAACGTTCTCAATGCGGGATTGCCTACGTTCCGCAGGGGCGCGAAATTATTCCGATGCTCACGGTAAAGGAAAACCTTGAACTGGGAGCAGTTGCCCACAAAAACGTTCAGTTTGAATCAAAGGTAAAGGAAATCCTTGAATTCTTCCCTGACCTCCTCCCCCACTTAAAGCGAAAAGGCGGCGTTCTTTCAGGCGGACAGCAGCAGCAGCTTGCAATCGCGCGGGCTTTGATGAGCGATCCGAAAATCCTGATTCTTGATGAACCGACAGAAGGAATCCAGCCGAATATAGTCATGGGAATTGCGGACATCCTCAAGCGATACCAGAAGGCAAAAAACATTCCCCTCATCATCGTTGAACAGAACCTTCACTTTGCACGGAGAATCGGCGACCGCTTCATGATTATCCAGAAAGGCAGGAGCGTAAAGGAAGGCAGAATTGAAGAATTGACGGACGAAGTTTCGGCAAAATATATTTCGGTTTGAGCGGAGGAAAGAAAAATGGCAAAAAATTATGTAATAACGATTGCGCGCGGATTTGGTTCCGGCGGAAAACAGGCAGCAACTCAAATCGGCGAAAAACTCGGAATTCCCGTCTACGAAAAGCAGATTCTTGAAATGGCTTCTGCATATTCGGGCTTGAGCGAAGAAATGTTCATCAAGGTTGATGAAAAACTGCGCGGAAATTATGTGACGAATGCACTTTCAAAGTTTACGTTCCCGAAAGAAGTTTCGCCGACGAGCAAACGTTTTGAAAGCGACATCAATCTTTTCTGTATTCAGGCGGAAATCATAAAACAGCTTGCGCAGAATGTTTCGTGCGTAATCATAGGAAAGTGTGCAGACCATATCTTGAAGGATTTTGACAACGTTGCAAGTTTTTACATTGAAGCACCGCGGGCACAGTGTCTGGATTCAATCATGTCAAAAATCGACGTAACGGAAAAAGAAGCCGCAAAGATGATAGAAACAACCGACAAATACCGCTCTGAATACTACAAATTTTATTCAGGCGGAAATTACTGGACGAATCCGGTCAATTACGATCTGACGCTCAACAGTGCAAGGGTCGGCAGGGATCGCTGCGCAGACGTAATAATCCAGTATATGCGACAGCGCTTCGGTGCTGATTTTGAAGATACTTTTAAGGACAGACTGTAAATTCTTTCAGGAGGAATAAAATGTACGAATGTAGTTTAGAGCGGATGCAGGACAAGATTTCAACTTTTTCAAAGTTTGGGGACACGGGACACGGCGGAATTACGAGATTTTCACTTTCTCCCGCAGCAATTCAGGCACGCAACGAAATAAAATCGCGGATGACGGCTCTCGGCCTTGATTTTAAGGCAGACGACCTCGGCGACATTTACTGTACGCTTCCGGGAACGGACAAGGATGCGGGCGTCATAATGTCGGGCAGTCATTGTGATTCAGTTCGTCAGGGCGGAAACTTTGACGGAATCTTAGGCGTTCTTACCGCAATGGAAGTGATTGAAACAATCGTCACGCAGAAAATTCAGCATAAGCATCCGATTCAGCTTGTCGTTTGGACAAACGAAGAAGGCGCACTCTACGAACCTGCGATGATGTGTTCAGGAATCATCTGCAAGAAATTTACGAAAGAGGCGATGTTTGCTTCGGTTGCGAAAGACGGCTCAGGCAAGACGTTCGGGCAGGCACTTGCGGAAAGCGGATTTGAAGGGGACGAAAAAAACAGAATCAATCCTGCAAAAACGACGGCACTTGTTGAACTTCACATTGAACAGGGACCGGTACTCGAAGCAGGAGGATTTGATGTCGGTGTTGTGGAAGGCGTAGTCGGAATGATTAACTATGAGTTTACATTCCACGGACAGTCAGACCACGCAGGAACATTCCCCATGCCATACCGCAAGGACGCACTTTATGCGGCAAGCCAGGCATTGATTTATCTTCACGATGAATTTGATAAACTCGGCGACAGCGCACTTGTCTACACGACGGGCAAAATCAGCTGCCACCCGGACATTCACACGATTATTCCGGACGAAGTAAAGTTTACGCTTGATGTCCGTCATCAGGATTCAAAAGTAATTGAAAAGTGTGTTCAGATAATCAAAAACATGCCGAAAAAATGGGCAAACTGCACGATGACATACGAAGAAGCGTGGGCACGCAACACGATTGAATTCAATAAAGAATGGATTGATGACGTGGAAGAAGCGGCAAAGGCACTCGGCTACAAAAGCCACAGAATGTACTCGGGCGCAGGACACGACGCACAGTACTTAAGCGAAATAGTCCCGACAACAATGATTTTCGTACCAAGTCAGGGCGGACACAGCCACTGCGAAATCGAACACTCCCCTACCGAATGGTGCTGGAAAGGCGCAAACGTACTGCTGAATACAATCCTAAAGATTGACCAGACTAAATAGCCCTAACTTCGAGTTTTTGAAGTCAGTAGTCATAAAAAAGGCTCTCGGTCGGTTCTGTCATCAAACAGAGGAGGCAAGTATGCGACAGTTCTGTCGCTCTGTTTGTGCCAGCCCCTCCCTACGCCTTTTTCTGACAATTTACACAGTAATTCAAAAACTCGACATTCAGACTATTTGAGATTATCTTTAGTCCCTGTAAAAATTAATCAGACAGCCTGCCTGAATGATTTTGCGCTCGTCGTCGGTCATGTCGCCGGTGGCAAGTTCAAACTCTGCGGTTGTGCCGTCTGCGCGGACTGCGTAAGCCTTTATTGAAGGCAGCTTTTCTGCAATCATCTTCTTTATGCCCGGAACAAAGATGTAGTCTCCGTTTGCGAACGGAAGGTTTTCTGTCGCCTTTGCGTCTCCCTGTTTGTAAAGGAACGGAATCATTCCCCAGTTAATCAGGTTCGAGCGGTAGCGTTTTGTTGCGTAGTCGCTTGCAATATTTGCGCTCGCACCGAGTACACGCTGGCAGCTTGCTGCCTGTTCGCGGGCAGAACCGTCGCCGGGTTTTACGGCGTAGATTGTCGAGCCTGTTCCGGCGCTTTCAATCTTTCCCTTGAATTCAGGGTATTTTTCTTCGAGGATTTTCTTTGCGTGGCTTATTTCTGCCTTTACTTCGTCAGACTTGTCGCGCACTGCCTTTGCCCTTCCGACGTAAGCCGGGTCTTTGCGGCTCAAAGTGAACTCTGCAAGTCCGAGCGGATTTGAGCGGAAGCTTGAAGTTTCTCCCGAAGGAATGAGCTCGTCTGTCGTCGTGACAGGGTCGTGGATTTCAGAAACGACTTTAAGAAGAATGTCGTCAGAAAGCGGCTGCATTTCAGGCCAGTCCTTGATGTTCGGTCCGAACTGAATTTCAACTTCCGGATGAGCGATTCCCTTTGAGTTGTAAACTCGTTTTTCGTAGATTGACTTGTCGAAGAAATATTTTTTTCCGCTGAACTCGCCGTCTGCAACGTCGGTCGCTGCCGTAAGGAAACCTTTGTTTGCGGCTGTCGCTGCGATTGAGCGCGCGTCCATGAGGGCGACAGAAGCGAGCTGCCCGTTCTGGATTTTTGAGCCTTCGCGGTTCGGGAAGTTCCTTGTAGAGTGGCGGATGCTGAAAGCGCCGTTTGCAGGAGTGTCGCCCGCGCCGAAGCAAGGCCCGCAGAATGCCGTCTTGACGATTGCACCCGCATCAATAAGCGAAGCGAACGCGCCGTTCTTCATGAGTTCCATGTAGACAGGCATTGAAGCCGGATAAACGTTCAGAAGGAATTTTCCGTTTCCTGTGTCTTTTCCTTTTAAGATGTCTGCCGCAGCGCAGATGTTTTCAAAGCCGCCGCCCGCGCAGCCTGCGATAACCCCCTGATCAACGTAGAGTTTTCCGTCGATTACCTTGTTTTTAAGGGTGAAATTTACCTTGTCGCCGAAAGAAACTTTCGCGCGTTTTTCTGTTTCTTCAAGAACGTCCATAAGGTTTCTGTTGACTTCTTCAATCGTGTAAGCGCATGAAGGATGGAAAGGAAGTGCAATCATCGGGCGGATTTCTGAAAGGTCAAGCTCGATTGCGCCGTCGTAGTATGCGTCTTCTCCCGGAGTGAGTTCCTTGTAGTCGCCCTCGCGTCCGTGGATTGAATAGAATTCGCGGATTTTGTCGTCCGTCGACCAGACTGAAGAAAGGCAGGTCGTTTCGGTTGTCATTACGTCGATCCCGATTCTGAAATCTGCCGACAGGTTTGCAACTCCAGGGCCTGTAAATTCCATCACCTTGTTTTTTACATAGCCGTTTGCAAAAACTGCCTTGATGATTGCAAGCGCAACGTCCTGAGGACCGACGCCCGGGACAGGAGAGCCTGTAAGATAAACTGCGATTACGCCCGGCATGTTCACGTCGTAGGTTTTTCCGAGAAGCTGTTTTGCAAGTTCTCCGCCACCCTCGCCGATTGCCATTGTTCCAAGCGCGCCGTATCTTGTGTGGCTGTCAGAGCCTAAAATCATGTCGCCGCATTTCGCAAGCATTTCGCGCGCAAACTGATGGATTACAGCCTGATGAGGAGGAACGTAGATTCCGCCGTACTTCTGAGCGCAGGTAAGACCGAACATGTGGTCGTCTTCGTTGATTGTTCCGCCGACAGCGCAGAGCGAGTTGTGGCAGTTTGTCAGGACATAAGGAATCGGGAACTTTTCGAGCCCGGAAGCGCGTGCTGTCTGAATGATTCCGACATAAGTGATGTCGTGTGAAGTGATTTTGTCAAATTTGATTTTCAGTTTTGAAGCATCGCCAGAAGTGTTGTGTTTCTGCAGAATTGACCATGCGATTGTGTTTTTTGCACAGTCAGCAGGATTTTTGCCGGGAACGGATTCAACAAGTTTTCCGCCCGAAAGAAAAGCGCCTTTTTCCCAAAGTTTCATAGTGCCCTCGATTAGATTAAATAGAATAAAAAAAGAATGGGGAAAGACTAGCACAAAACAAGGATTTTCTCAACGTGAGACAAAAATGTTTGCCGAAAGAAGATTTCCCGTTTGCCATTTCCGGCTGGAAATGCGTTGCGGGAAATTATTTTTTGCTATTTCCTCGCGGAAATCAGCTGTTTTTTAATCCCGTTCGCCGTTTCCACGAAGTTTTGGCTTACGGGAGATTTTTTCTGAAGTTTAGTCATGAAGTATGAAAATCTTTATGCCTTCATCCGGGAATTTCTGCCTTTCGTAATCAATTACCGTGCGGATGTCCGTTTCGTACCTGTCGTCGCAGTATGCGATTATGATGAAGTTCGTTTCCGGCCAGGTTGTCGTGCCGAGTTTGCGGCTTTTTCTGCCTTTGCCGTACACGAGCGGAATGAGCGAATAGCAGACGTCGGGTGCAACGGCTTCAAGATTTTTTATCAGTTCTTCATGAACCGACTGGTTTGCAATTATTTCAATTCTTATCATTTTGCTGACTCCTGTTTGCTTCAAGCATCTGTGCGAGTTCTGCCGGAATTTCCTGCGTTTTTCTGTCGTCTTCCTTTCTGTTGAAGAGCGAATAGAGAACAGGAATTATGAACAGAGTTACGATTGTGCTCGACGTCAATCCGCCGATGATACACAGACCGATCGGCTGTGTCATTGATGAGTTTGAATCCCCGAAGAACGCCATTGGAATCATGCCGAGGATTGTCGTCAGCGTCGTCATGAGAACCGGGCGCAAGCGGGAAGCCCCTGCACTTTCGCACGCTTCGAGAACCGGAGTTCCGCGCTTTACTAGGAGGTTCGTCTGGTCAACGAGGATGATTCCGTTGTTTACGACGATTCCGACGAGCATTACGACGCCGAGCATCGAAACCATGCTGAACGACTGACCCGTAACAAGGTGAATCACTACGACGCCGACAATCAGGAACGGAAGGGTGAACATGTTGATGAACGGGTCTTTGAAGGATTCATAAGTGCCTGCCATGACCCCGAATACGAGTATTACCGCAAGAACTACTACGATGAGGAGGATTTTCATCGTGTCCATCGTATCTTTCCATGAACCTTCGTAAGAAATGTTTACGTCTTCCGGGATTATCATGTCAGAGGCGATGAGTTGTTTTATCTCGCTTTCTACATCGCCTGCACTTGAGCCCCGCGTTATTCCTGCCGTCAGGTGAACCGTTCGGGTTTTGTTTTCGCGGTTGATTGAAACAGGTCCTGTTCCGCGTACAACTTCCGCAAAGTTTGATACTGCATATCGCCCGTTCGTGCCGTTGACGAAGATTTTTTCAAGGTCCGGGATGTCGCTTCTGTCCTGATTTGTCAGGAGAACCACAACGTCGTAATCGTCTCCGTCTGCGCGGTAGGTTGTGGCGGTCTTGCCGTTGATGCTGTAGTTTATTTCGTTTGCGATTGAACTTACGCTGATTCCGAAGGAGGAAGCGCGTGCGCGGTCAATCCTGATTTCTACCTGCGGAAGTCCTTCTTCAATGTCGAGTTCAGGCTCCGTCACTTCCGGGATTTTTGCGGAAATAAGTGCCTTTACGTCCTTTGCCGTCTGCAGAAGTTTTGTCAGGCTGTTGCCCGAAAAGGCGATGTCAATGTCGCTGCCGGTCATCTGCTGCATCTTGCCGTCATCAAACGTAAAAGTTGCCGTCGGAAAATCTTCAAAATAGCGGCGGAGTTTTGCCTTTACAGTTTCTGCATTGTCTATCTGTTTTGAAGCGTCCGGGAGCGTGATGTTGATTGAACCTTTGTAAGACGTGTCCGAACTCAAAGACATTCCGCTTGTTGAACCGACGCTTACGACATTGCCCTGGATTTCTTCCCGGGCAATGTCGTAGAACTGTTCGAGTACGCTTTCTGTTTCCGAAAGTTTTGTTCCCAGCGGAAGTTCAACGTTTAAGCCGACGCTCGTATCGTTGAAGTCCGACATGAATGAAACGCGGAGATGACTGAACAGAAGGACTGAAGAAGCAAGAATCGTGAACGAAATCAAGACCGTAGCAAACCGGTGATGAAGGGCAACCCGGAGCGTGGCGCGGTATTTGTCGCGGACAAAATCAATTGCGTCTTCGATTGCCTTGTCGCACTTTTTTAAGAATTGATTTTTGAGCGGTTTTTCGATGCGGTTATCGACCGGAAGGAATTTTCCTGCAAGAACCGGAACGAGGAACATGGCTACAAAAAGTGATGACAGGAGAGCAATGATGATTACGACCATCAGCGTCGTAAAAAGTTCACCGAGCATGTCGAGCTGGGATTTATATACAAAGAACGGAATGAAAACACAGATTGTCGTAAGGTTTCCCGAAACTACGGATGCCATGACTTCCTGCGTACCGATTTCCGCAGAAACCCGGGCACTTGTTCCGCGCATGCGGTAGGCGTAGATGTTTTCGAGAACGACGACCGAAGCGTCTACAACCATTCCAACGCCGAGAATCAAGCCCGTCATCGTTATCATGTTCAGCGTAATTCCCGTCATTACCATTACAAGAACCGTAATCAGTACGCTGAACGGAATTGAAATCGCCATTATGACCGTACTTTTCAAGCTCCGCAGGAATAAGAAAAGCACGAGGACTGCAAGCACGAAGCCTTCGAGGATTGATTCAATGAGGGAATGTAAGGTATCGCGGACTTCCGTTGAATCGTCGCTGATTATGTCCAGGCTCACCCCTTCCGGCAGAATCTGCTGTACTTCTGCCATCTTTTTGTAGACTGCGTTTGCAACGTTTACGGTGTTGCTGCCGCTCTGTTTCTGCAGGCTGATGTAAACGCCCGGCTTTCCGTTGATGAAGACTTCGCTTGTCTGGTCTTTGTAGCCCATGTATGCTTCGCCGATGTCGGAAAGTTTTACGTCGTAACCGTTTATGCTGCCTACAACCGTATCGTTGATTTCATCGATTGAAGAAAATTCACCGGTTGTGCGAACCATGTATTTTCTTGTGCCTTCGTAAACTGAACCGCCGCCGACTTCAATGTTCTGGCTTGCAAGCGTGCTCACAACGGAAGAAAGCGTCAAATCGTAGGCGTCGAGCCTGTTCTGGCTCAATTCGATTCTTACGATGGATTCGCGTCCGCCGCGGACTGTCGCCTGTGCAATTCCTGCGGTCTGTTCCAGACGGTCTGAAACTTCATCATCTGCAAGTTTTCTCAGTTCATCTGCCGAACGGCTGCCGTTTAAGGCAAGAGTCATCACCGGCATTGAACTTGAGTCAAATTTGAAAATCTGCGGAGAGTCTGCATCGTCCGGCAAATTTCCCTTTACCATATCGAGTTTGTCGCGGATATCGTTAATTGCGGTGTCGATGTTCGTGCCGTAGTTGAATTCAAGTTTGATGAGCGAAGAACCTTCCGAAGACTCTGAAGTCATTTTTTTGAGGTTGCTCACGCTGATAAGTCCGCTTTCAAGGATTTCCGTTACGGATTTTTCTACGGATTCCGGGCCTGCGTTGTCGTAACTCGTCATTACCATCGCCACAGGCAT
This sequence comes from Anaerovoracaceae bacterium, assembly GCA_963649855.1. GTDB lineage: Bacteria > Spirochaetota > Spirochaetia > Treponematales > Treponemataceae > Treponema_D. Next base: position 5,156 of record CAVJKK010000005.1, on the reverse strand, counting down.
GTCCATATCCGGCATAAGATCAATCTGAATGTTGCCGAACGTGAAGAACGCAACAATCGCAATCAGCGCAAACACGCAGATTGTCAGAACCGGATGTTCCATTACTTTTTTAGAAATGCTCATTTGCTGCCTCCGGCGTCTGTATTTCCGACGCTGCGCACTTCTACGCCGTCAGAAAGAACCTGCATTCCGCTTACGACGATTTTTTCATTTTCTGAAAGTCCGCTTACGATTTCCGTGCGGGCATCCACCGTAACGCCTTCGGTGATTTCGCGCTTTTCAACCGTGAGTATTGTTTCTGCTTCCGTTTCTGAATTTTCTTCTCCCATTGCCTTCGCATGAACTACATAAACGAACTTTTTGCCGTTGTCTGTTACAATGCAGTCCGCCGGAACTGTGATGATGTCTTTGTGGAGAACCGTGTTCAGTTTGATTCTTACGTACATTCCCGCGTTGATTCTTGAATCGTTCGTATCAAACAAAAAGTAAACTTCCTTTGTGCGTGAACTTTCGTCTACAATCGGGCTGATTCTGAA
>CAVJKK010000005.1:0-4610 GCA_963649855.1 Anaerovoracaceae bacterium | reverse complement strand
GATTCTGAAAATGTGTGCCGGGAAAGTTTCGTTTTTGTATGCTTCCAGCGAAATTTCTGCTGTCAGATTGTTCTTCAATACGCCGATTTTTCCTTCCGGGATTTTTGATTCAATCTGAAGGGTTTTGATGTTTCCGATTCTCGCAATTTCCGTTGAAGTAGAAACCGTCGTTCCCTGCGTCAATGGCAGCGATGTGATGTAGCCTTCAATCGGCGCGTAGACCGGGCTTTTTGCATAAACCGAACCCGGAACGGAAGGATCAACTTCCGCAATCACCTGCCCTTTTTTAACGTAAGTTCCGAGGGTTGCAGGCACGCTAACAAGCTTTCCGCTCATGTCCGGAAAAACAGAAATCGTGTTGTCCGCCTTTACGTTGCCGTTGAGCTGTAAATATTCCTGCAGGTCTGATTTTTCGATGCTTTCCGTCTGAACCGGATAAACCGTTTTTTCTGCGGGGGCAAACTGAGGTTTACTCTTTGGGATGCACGCAATTCCCGCAAGAATTACAATTGCGCCACCGATGTAAGCAAGTCGTTTTTTCGTGATTTTCATTTTATGTTCTCCTGAAAATAAAGGTCTTTTGTTATTTATTGAAGAAATTGTCTGCCGGCAGGGAAAGCAGTGTTTCCAGCGAAAGTACATTGCTCAGAAGCGTGTACTGTTCTGCCCGCAGCTGAAGTTTTGCAGAGCTCAGTTTGTCGAGCGCGTCCTGAAGTGCGAGCATGTCTTTTGTGCCGCGGCTGTAGGCTTCTTCCGTCATTTCGTAAGATTTTTGTGCCAGCTGAACATTCATCTTCCGCGCTGCAATGTTTTTCCGGCTCAGTTCAATCTGGTCGTATTTTTGCGTTGCAGAAGTGCGCACTGTTTTGCGCAGGTTTTCAAGCTGGACTTCGTAGTCTTTAACGGTGTCATTCAACGCTGCAACTTTTACCGCCGACGAAGAACCGGGAATCCAGCTGTCGAGAGGAAGAGTAATTCCTGCAGAAATGCTCCACGAAGGAGTTTCCGTTCCGGTTTTTGAATTTCTGTCGTAGGAATAAATTTCAGGTGAAACGTCTGCTCCGAGATTCAAGCCCGGCAAAAACAGCGAACCATAGGTTGAAGTCTTGTTGTGTCTTGCCGTTTCAAGATTTTTTTTCATCAGCTTAATCTGGCTGGAATTTTCTTCACACCCGTCAAGAACAGAAGGCTCAAGCGCCGTAACCTTGTCTGCATCATCCAGCGAGCCCGAAAGTTCAACTTCCGTCCCGCGTTCAATCCCGATTGTGTCCAGGAATTCGTGCAGCGCATTGCTGAAAGTCGTACGCGCGCTGTCCACGTCCGGTTTTGCCGTTTCTACGTTTACTTCGGCACTCAGAAGGTCAAGTTCTGTTACAGTTCCGCGCGCGTATTTGTTTTTTGCCTGCGTGTACTGTTTTTCGTAAGACTCAAGCGTCTTCTGCGAATTTTCAAGCTGTTCCTTTAAATACAAAAGCCTGTAAAATTCGCTTCGGACTGTGCTTTCCGTGCTGCGAACCGTGTCTTCATACGAAATCTCGCCTGCTTCGTAAGAAGAACGCAACGCCTTGATTGAAGACGCAATTCCCGTATCGAGTGAAAGGCTTGCAGAAACTGTTGCCGTCACGTTTACGGTGTCCGAATCTGCGTCCCGCCACGCTTTTTTTTCAGAAGCAGTGCCGCCTGCCTGCACTGACGGCAAGACTTTATTCCACGAATTTTTGTATTCACGCTTAGCCTGCCCGAGCGAAATTTCTGCACGTTTAATGTCAATGTGCGACTCCAGCGCCCTTGAAACCGCATCGTCAGCAGTAAGAATCAGTCTGTTTTTCTGAGCCAGTGCCGTCTGTTCCTGCGCACACACACCTGCGCCGAGAAGGCTTATCAGCACAAACAGATTCACCCTGTCCAAAGTTTTCATCATTGCCTCCAAGTGTACTCTCCTACATCAAGTGTAGTAGACTATACTTAGAAGACAAAAATAAGTGTAGTAGGTTACAGTTATTTTTTCAAAAACCTTGCAAGATTTTTCACCCGGGGTATAATTTTCAGTCATGGAAGAACTCAAAAACAAGGAAATCGGATTCCTCTTCAAAAAGATTGACGAAAAACTCGCCAAAAATGTAAATGAAATGCTCGAAACCATTGGAATCACATTTCCGCAGCAGCGCGTACTCGGTTTTATAAACGATTTTCCCAATCACACCACGACGCAGAAAGAAATTGAATTATTTTTAGATGTTTCGCATCCGAGTACAAACGGAATCATCAGACGGCTGGAAGAAAAAAAACTTGTCACGACCGAACACACAACAAAAAACGGCCGCATGTCAAAAAACGTAACGCTCACGGAAGCGGGAATAAAAATCTGTGAAGAAAATGCCGTCGACCGCGAAGTTATGGAAAACAGGTTCAGGCAATGGCTCACCCCGGAAGAATACGACGCATTTGAAAAAATCCTCGTCAAACTTTACAGGCAGCTTTCATAGACTAACTTTTACAGATAATTTAAACTTACAGCCATGAAAAAAATTACAGTAATTACGGGTGCAAGTTCCGGCATGGGCGCTGAATTTGCCGTTCAGCTTTTTAACCGCTACGAAAATCTTTCTGATTCACAGGAACGCGAAATATGGCTTCTGGCTCGCTCTCAACAGAATCTTGAGCAGATTGCACAATCCCTTTGCGGAAATACAGCAAAGACAAAAGTCCGCATTTTCCCGGTTGATCTGGGCGGTGCAGAGGGTGCGGAAAGATTTAATCATCTTCTCGAAACAGAAACTGAAAGTTCCCCTTTTAAAATTGAATGTCTTGTAAACAACGCAGGCTTCGGCACTTACGGTCCTTTTGAAGAAACTCCCGTCAACAAAGAAATGCAGATGATTGACCTCAACTGCACTTCCCTCACAGGAATCTGTGGCTATTCATTGAAATATCTTGAAGAAGGCTCGCTTGTAATAAACGTTGCTTCCCTTGCTTCATTTATGCCGCTCGGCAATTTTGCAGTTTACGCTGCCTCAAAAGCATACGTTCTTTCGTTTACCCTTGCACTTGCTGCCGAGCTTGAACCAGAGAAGATAAAAGTCTGCGCCCTCTGCCCTGGAAGCGTCAGCACAAATTTTGCAAACGTTGCTTCCAACGGTAAAAGACGCGAAGTTTTGCACGGCAGAGACCCGAAAAAAGTTGTGAGCCACTGCCTTAAAAATGCATACAGAGGCAAAAAAATGATTCTCACCTTTGCAAAATGGCGTCTGACTGCATTTGCAAGCCGTTTTGCAGGAAGATTTTTAGTTGCCAGAATGACGTTTAAATTCGCCAAACGCCCGCACTAGAGTTTTTTATTTATGTCCGCAAGGCGTTCGAGTGCAGCATTCAGCGTTTCATCTTTTTTGGCAAAATGAATTCTGAGATAATCGTTTACATTTTCCTTAAAGAAGCTTGAACCCGGAACCATTCCGACGCCGACATCCCGGCAGAGAATTTCTGCAAATTCAAGGTCGCTCGTAACGTTCAGTTTTTTCATGTAGTCCTTAAAGTCAATCATTATGTAGTACGCGCCCTGAGGAACGTTGTGCTTCAAACCGATTGAGTCCAGACCGCGGCACATCAGGTCGCGCTTGTGCGTGTATTTTGCCTTCAAATCGTCATAATATTTCTGTTCAAACTTAAGACCTGTTACAATTGCTTCCTGCAGAGGCGCTGCCGCTCCAACCGTCAGAAAATCGTGCACTTTTTTAATGCGCTCAGAAATTTCCGCCGGAGCAATCGTGTACCCAAGACGCCAGCCCGTAAGCGAATACGTTTTTGAAAGCGAACCGCAGACAATCGTGCGTTCTTTCATTCCGGGAAGGGCTGCCATATAAACCATTTTGTGCGGTTCATAGATGATGTGTTCATAAACTTCATCCGTAACGACGTAGGCATCGTATTTCTTTGCAAGGTCGGCAATTACGGTCATTTCTTCAAGGGTGAAGACTTTTCCGCACGGATTTGAAGGATTGCACAGAATCAGTGCTTTTGCCCCCGCCTTAAATGCGTCTTCGAGCCGGTTCGGGTCAAAATTGTATGAGGGAGGAACAAGCGGAATGTAAACCGGTTCAGCACCCGAGAGAATCGTGTCCGCGCCGTAGTTTTCATAAAACGGTGAAAAAATTGCAACCTTGTCCCCGGGATTGCAGATTGTCATCATTGCAGCCATCATCGCTTCAGTGCCGCCGCAGGTTGTAACGATTTCAGAGTTCGGATCAACGGGAATTCCCATCAGTTTCGACTGTTTTGCAGCGAGTGCTTCACGGAAATTCTGCGCTCCCCACGTAATCGAATACTGATGAAAATCCTCATGCGCAACTTCCGCCAGCCTGTCTAAGATTTCCTTCGGCGGTTCAAAATCCGGAAACCCCTGACTCAAATTCACCGCGCCATATTTCAACGAAATCCGCGTCATTCTGCGGATTACAGAATCTGTAAAACTGTCTGTTCTTTTTGATAAAGCCTTCATTTTTTTGCCATCGTTTTGATTTGTAGTAGACATATAAACTCCGGTTTTTTGAAGTCCGCTGTCTAAAAAAGGCTCTCGGTCGGTTCTGTCATCAAACAGAGGAGGCAGGTATGCC
>CAVJKK010000004.1:0-17288 GCA_963649855.1 Anaerovoracaceae bacterium | reverse complement strand
GAGCCGTCATTGTGTCCGACAACGGCTTTTATTTTAAGGTCAATAACTGCACCATTTTTTATCACTTTTGTATTTTTTTGTCAACTTTTTTTTGCTTTATTTATGCAAAACGAAAAAAAACGCCGTTCAACAGTGAACGGCTCAATTTATGTATAGATTTTTATTATTTTGTGGCGCAGGCACAAAGGGCAAGCAATGCACCCGCGCTGAAAGAAACCGCACCTACAACAAGGCACGTTTTTTTATTGTCGCTCTTTAACTTTTTCAAGTAATCCGATTGACTGGCTAATTGCGTCTTGAGCGTTTCTAATTGCGTCTTGCAATCCGTCAAGTTCTCGGTCGATTGCGTCAACGCTAACTGAACTGTCAGCAGGTTTTGTGTCAGTGTTTCCATTTCCTCTTCCGTCAGAGAATAGGTTTTTGAATTTTCTGACGATAAAGAAAACGGCGGCAACACAAACACAAAGAATAAAGCCAAAAACAACGCTTTTAACTGTCTGCATTTCATTCAACCCTCCTATCTTGAAGTGATACTATCGGCGATTTTGTCGGTAATAATCGAGATAAATGTCGGTGTCCAGACCGCTGTAATTGCAACGCCGGAAAAAATAATTGAATTGATGTCTAAGTCAATTTTATTCATTCCTTTCAGAATGGTGAGCGCGGCAATCCAGAGGCTAGAAAAAAGCATTGCAAGTTTTGAGAGTAGTTTAGCACCTGGTGATTTTTTTTCGGTTGTTGTTGTTTCTGTAATTTCACTCATTTTCTTATTCCTCTTATTTCCGGTATCTGAAAGCCTCGTGGCAAGTCCACGCAATCGGACGGCTTGTTGTCGGCTTGCCGTATCTTACGCAGACGCTGTCCCGGATAGAATTAAAAATAATCTTACCGTTCTGGACTACGACCCAATGCTGATTTTTGTTGTAATCAAAGCGCACGGGCGTTGCTTCCTTAATGTCTTTAATGTCGGTTATGTCTTTTTTGTTTACGCGCACAAACCGCCCGGTCAATTTGTTGATTAACTTGTCAGCGTCTAAAACAGTGCCGTCAATATCAAGGCAACCGTTTAACCGCTGTCTTTCCGCTTCATTCCACGCGGCGAGCGCGGTGTCATAGGTTATTCCGCAGCAATAAGAATAACAGTAAAAAAGACACAGATTTTTAACAAACTTTTCAGCAATATCCGGCGCCTGTACCTCAAGCGCGTCCTGAACAAAGAAGTCCATTTAATTACCTCCTAATTGCGATTTTATGAAGTTGAGTGATGTTGATAATTCAGCAAAAGAGCGCGTGAACTCGATAGTCAGCGCGTCAAGGGAATGTTTAATGTCTTTAATGTCGCCTTTGGTTTCCGCTTCTATGTCGGTAATCCGTTTTTTTTGAGTATTTAATTCATTTTCAAAAGTATTCATACGCTCGCGCAGTCTTCCCGCCTTGTAGAAATACCCTCCGACAGCACAAACTGAAGTAATAAGAGATAACAAAGATGTAATAAAAGTAATATTCATAACATTTACACAGTCAGAATATAAACAGCCCGTTTTCGTGGGCGGCTACACCCGTTTTCGTGGGCGACTACACCCGTTTTCGTGGGCGACTACACCCGTTTTCGTGGGTCTTTAAGAAATTATTTTTAAATTGACTGTAATTCTATATGAATTATGGACTCCCCTATAAAGGCTCAAAAAACAAAATTGCGGAATGGGTTGTTTCTCATTTTCCGCAGCGTGCGCATTTTTATGACTTATGCGCCGGAGGTTGCGCGGTTACCCATTGCGCAATGTTACAAAACAAGTTTGAAACGTACACTGTAAACGATGTTTTAGACATTCCGCAGTTATTTGTAGACGCAATAAACGGCAAATATAAAAATGAAACACGCTGGATAAGCAGGGAAGATTTTTTCAGATTAAAAGACACAGACTCATATATAAAAAACTGCTGGAGTTTTGGCAACAACGGGAAGACCTATATGTACTCATGTGAAATTGAACCTTATAAAAAAGCGTGTCATTTTGCGATAGTTTTTGACCAATGGGAAGAATTAAAAAAGTTATGTCCCGAAATTATTTGTGTTTGTCAAAACGCCTTAAAAGATTTAACAAGTATAAAACAAAGGCGTTTAGCGTTTGGGCCTGCAGTCGTAAAAGAATTAAAGCGATTGAACGATTGGGATTTAGTTCAAAACAATTTGTTATATAAAAGTTGTCAACGGCGGAAAAATGGACTAAAAGAAAAACACGTTGACTTGCAAAGTCTGGAAAGTCTGAAAAGGCTGCAAAGTCTGGAAAGTCTGGAAAGTCTGGAAAGGCTGCAAAGTCTGGAAAGTCTGAAAAGGCTGCAAAGTCTGCAAAGTCTGGAAAGGCTGGAAAGGCTGCAAAGTCTGGAAAGGCTGGAAAGTCTTAATATTTTCAAGGGCAGTTATAAAGATGTTCCAATAAAACAAAATTCTTTAATTTATTGCGACATACCCTATAAAAATACAGATTCTTATGATAACGATTTTGATTATGAAGAATTTTACACGTGGGCAGAAAATCAAACTGAACCCGTAATAATTTCAGAATATTCCGCACCGCCAGACCGTTTTATCTGCATTGCGCAAAAAGAAAAAACAGTGAATTTGTCGTCTACGGGAACAACAAAGGTAATAGAAAAACTGTTTATTCCAAAAACACAGAAAGCGCTTTTTGAAAATAAAAAGAAATGGGTTCAAGGCGAATTATTTTAGAATGACTGTAATTCCGGAGCGTAATTTACGCGCTAAGGAATTTCGTGCGCTCCGTGAGAAATTGCGGGGCGTTTCTTTTTAAGGGCGAAAATATGAAACTATTCGGATTTACAATTACAAAACAGAAAAAAGAAAAACAATATCCGCTGTCTTTTTCTACAAACGGCGGTGTCTGGTATTACTCTCCTAAAATGACGGTGGGCGAGTTAATGGCAAATACGACCGTCAACGCTTGTGTAAATATCATCTCGGACACAGTGGCGAGCCTTGCCTGCAATGAGTACAAGCGCACGGATAACGGACGCGTAAAAATCACTAGCGATGAACTTTCACGGCTTTTGAAGTATGAACCCAACGATGAAGATACGCACTTTTCATTCTTTCAGCAGATTATGCTTCATTTACTTTTGAGGGGCAACGCGTTTATTTTTATCGAGCGTGAAGGCTTTTCTGGAAAAATCAGCGCATTACGCGCGCTTGACCCGGAAACAGTAACAATAAACCGCGATAGCGAGCACCGCATTTATTACACGGTTTCAACAGACCACGGCGTATTGAAATACACGTCAGACAATATCCTGCATATTCCGGCAATCAAATACAATCGTATTCAGGGCTTTTCACCGCTTGAATATGCGAGCCACTCAGCGCGCACCGGCTTAAAACTCGAAGAATACACAAATGATTATTTTGAAAACGGTATTCACTCAAAACTGTTGATTAAAACACCGCAGTCAATGGGTAATTTATCCGAGGACGATAGAAAACGTATCTCAGAAAGTTTTAAGAGCACATACGGCGGGCGGGATAAGGCAAACGACCCGGTTATCGCGTGGGGTGGTTTAGAGTTTACGCCGTTATCGTGGGCAGAAAACAAAAACGCTCAGCTCGTTGAAAACCGCGCATTTACAGAAAAAGAAATCGCTAAGATTTTCCGTGTACCGCTCTTTATGCTCGGTTCAGAGGGCTCAAAGTTCAACAATATGGAGCAGTCAAATACATACTTCCTGCAACAAACTTTGACACCGTGGCTCGTACGTTTACAGGAAAAATTTACAACGCTTTTGCGTGATTACGACCGCTATATTGAGTTCGATACAAATTCAATGCTGCGGGCAGATTATGCGACACGCTGGAGCAATTACCGCGAAAACTTCAAAAACGGCTTGTTTACGCTTAATCAGATAATGGACTTTGAAAACATGCCACGTGTAGACAGTGAAATCGGTGATAAACACTTCATGCAGGCGCAATATGGCGGGCTTGAAGATAGCAGTAGTTCGGAAATCCCGGACAACTCAGACAATGACAATAAAAAAGAGGAGGCAGATAATGCAGGAAATCTTGATAAATAAAGAAATTGGCGCAGTCGCTTTTGACGGCTCGGCGGGAATTACCGCTGACGGTATCAAAAAAGCGTTGAGCGCGGTTAAAGACGATGAAGAAGTGCGCCTTGTAATCGACAGTCCAGGCGGGGACTGTTTTGAAGGGATTGCGGTTTACAACGTTATCCGCGATTTTGCGCGCACTCACAAAACACCGGTTGACACTTATATCCGCGGGAGCGCATGCAGTGCGGCGTCATGGATTGCCCTGGCGGCAAGTTCAGTAAGCCCTGCTAGCCGTGTAATTGTTGAAGATAATTCTGTCTTTATGGTTCACAATTGCTGGGGGCTCGTAATCGGAGACCATCGCGAAATGGAAAAACAGGCGGGATTGTCTAAGCGCGTTGACGATGTTATGCGCACAATGCTTGTAAAAAAAGGCACAAAAACAGCGGATGAAGTCAAGGAAATGATGGACGCAGAAACGTGGCTTTTCGGTAAGGAAATTTACGAGAACGGTTTTGCAGATGAAGTAATCAGCGATGAAAAAGAAAAAGACGAAACAGAAAACGTTTTAATCGACATCGCTAAAAAACGCTTTACCGACTGTAAAAATCAGATGAGTGCATACGCGCTGAATAATTCAGATGGCTTTAAGAAGTCGCTTGAAAACTCAGCTTCATATTTTGCAAAAGTCGACGCTGAAGAGCAGGCAAAAGCAAAAGCAGAAGAAGAGAGAAAAGCGGCGGCGCAAAAAGCAGAAGAATTAAAGGCAGAGAATGCGAAAAGGCTGGCAGAGGTAAGAAAAATCTACTCTGACTGTATTACTAGATAAACTTTTAGGGAGTGAACGGAAAATGAAAGACATTCTGACACTTAAAACAAACCGCGCAAACCTTGCAGAAGAACTCAAAAATCTTACTGAAAAGGTAAGCACGGAAAACCGCGCATATTCTGAAGAAGAAGAAACGCGTTTTCAGGATTTAAGAACTCAGATTGACAATCTGAATTCAGAAATCACAAACATTGAACGCGAGAATATCGCGAAGGGGTACACAGAAATGGCACCAGAACAGACAAAAGTTGCAGACAGTGAAAACAAATCACTGTTCAACGTTGTTAACGCAGGCGGAAACATTGCGCTCAAACTTAACAACACGGCAATGACACAGGCAGACGGCGGCGCAGCAATCGCACCAGAACAGTTTGTAACAGAACTGGAAAGGGACATCGCAAAAGAAGCCGTTGTTTATGCAAGGGTTAAGAAAGTACCGGTATCGGGCGCAGGCTCTCTCGGACTTCCTTATGAAGCAACAGACGCGTCAGACGCAGACTGGACAGCTGAAGTTCCAGACAGCGAAATCTCAGAGGATAACCTCTGGAAGTTTGGCAAGCGTTCACTCACACCGTCAGACCTTACGAAACTTATCAAAGTTTCTAAGAAGTTGCTGGTTACAAGCGCGCTTCCAATCGATACACTTGCCCGCGAAAAACTCGCAGAAAAACTTACAGCAAGTTTTGAAAACGGTATTTTGAACGGCAAGGGCTCAGACGGACAGCCACTCGGACTGTTCACAGCAAGCGCAAACGGCGTAACAACCGACCGCGATGTTGAATGTTCAGCAAGCCTTGCAATCTCAGCAGACGACATTATCAACATGTACATGAACCTCCGCCCGGCATACCGCAAAAACGCATGCTGGATTATGAACACGGCAACTCTCCGCGATGTCATGAAACTCACCGACAAAAACGGTCAGTATCTCTGGCACGAAAGCTTGAGAGTAGGTGAACCGTCAACGCTCATGGGACTTCCGGTTCTTGAAAGCGAATACGCACCAACCGGTTCAGGCACGGCAGGCGCATACAGCGCAGGCGATTATGTCGCAGTACTTGGAGACCTTTCACACTATCAGTTTGCATACTGGAAGGGCTTAGACATCACGGTAGCAAATGAAAAATTCGCAGGAACTAACCAGATTGGTTTCTACGGACATACACTTGCAGACGGATGTCCAACGCTTGCAAACGCATTCTCACGCCTTAAAATCAAGGCTTAGAATGTAGTACAACTGCACGACAAAAAAGACACGGTTAAACGCCGTGTCTTTTTTTTATTTTAACAATGTTTCAATGATAAACCGGCTTAGACTTTTGCCGTTTTTTTCTGCAAGTTCTTTCAGCGCGTCAATTTCAGACGGCGCACCGGAAATCGTTGTCGATTTAAAAAGCGTTTTGCGCCCTAGTTCAGTACCTTTGTTTGGCGCGCCTTTCGGACGTCCGGCACCCGCACGCTTTCCGCCTCTTTTTTCATTTTCCATTTTTGCGCCCTCTCATTAGCATATAAACGATAAAACCGATAATCGCACCGCAGATAATGCATTTTACAGTAATCAACATAATCTATCTTTTTGCAGAATGAACACCGCTACTTTTGTAGCGGGCTGTTTTTAGTGTCTTTTATCAAGCCACTTGCAGATGTACCAGACCAGCACACCGCTTATAACTTGTATCAGGACTTCCCTAAAAAACATTCTGCTAACCTCCTGTATTTTTTCTCTCCCTTATGTTTTTATAATACACTGTCTTTTATAAAATGTCAATTACAATTTATCAAAATAATTAAAGAATGACTGTAAAGTTATGACTATCACCACCGATAAAAAAAATATGCACACTACTTACGGCATTATCTGGAAAATCCTGAACACGCTTGATTTAGCGTTAGATTTAGAAAATGGAATTATCCCGGAAGAACAGTTCAACGCGGAAGTTTTCAAAATCTCAGAAACGCGCTTTTTGAATTATCTGATAATGCTGAATGAAGCGGGCTACATTCAAAACTTAAAAGTGAATGAGTTTCTGACGGAAACACGGATAGATTATTCACAAGTAAAAATCACGCTTGCAGGCATACAGTTTTTAGTTGAAAACTCGACAATGAAAAAAATTGCAGATATTGCTGAAAAAATCGGCATGCGCGTTGCAGAAAACGGCGGCGCATTTCTGTTTGAAAAACTAAACCACTAAAAACATTCCCTCCACAAAATAACCCCCATTAACTTAATGTTCATTAAAAAATGCTCTGACTGTATAGACATAGGAGCAATCTATGGCAATCAAAAAAAACACAGTCTCAAAGACTGTAAAAACTGAAGTAAAGGCGTCTACAGCTTCAAAAGAAGTTAAGACGGAAACAACAGCGACACAGCCAGCAACTACAGAAAAAACGGAAACAACTACGGCAAAAACAACAGACAAAAAAGAATGGATAAAAATGACGGTTTCTGTCCGTTCAGTTTTTGGAGCGTTCGATAAGGGCGAAATTGTGGAAGTAGACAGCGCGCTTGCAGAAACGCTTATCAAATCAAAAAGGGCTAAAAAATGGACTTTATAACGGTTGATGAACTTGAAGAGTTTCAGAATAAGTATGCGGATGAAGACCAGAAAACGCTTTTACAAACCTACTGCAATGCGGGAATGGAAAAAGTGAAAGAGTTTTTAGGATATGACCCGCAGGCGTCAGACCGCACAATCTCAAAAGAGGGAACGGGGGGCACGCTTTTTGCGCTTGAAGCAAAGCCGATAAACTCAATTTCAGGCGTAAAAATTGACGGCGTGGAAACAGATGTTTCTCTATTCCGGGTAAAAAGCGACAACTATTTGGTTTACAGAAACGGCTCAAAGTTCAAGGACTCGGCAATTTATGAAATCACCTACAACGGCGGTTTTGATGTTGTACCAGGCGCGATAAAACTTTGTGCGCTGCAATTAGCGTCGCTTTACTGGGAAAGCGCGGGCGGAAATCTTGCCGTCAGCTCGACAAGTTTTGCAGATACTGGAAGCCGTGTTTTCAATAACTTTACCGCAGACCGTTTTCTCAAAGAAATCGAAGGCTACAGAATTCTGAAGTTGTAGGTGAACAATGGCGGGTTTTATCAACGTTGAAGCGGATGTAGAAGAAGTCCAGAGAGCACTTGAAAAGACTTCAAAAAGCGTTAAGTCAATCGGTTCAAGTGCATTGCGCGTTATTGCGCGCGGTTCAGTTTCTGTAATTAAAGGCGCGATAAGAACGTCAGGCTTACAGAAACGCTCTGGCGAATTGCTCAAGTGTTACGGCTATAAAGTCGCTAAAAACGGCAAAACCGTAAACGTCTATCCAAAGGCGATAAATAATCCGGACGTGTCAATCTTTCCTAAAATCGGCGCGTTAAGTTACGGCACAGACAAAAGACCTAACCGGCATTTAAAGGCTTTCGGCTTTGTTCAGGCGGGAATTAAGGCGGCGGAAAGTGGCGCGTATCAAAGTGAAATGCAGAAAATGATTGATAAAGAATTGCAGAAATACTGGGGGTAAAAAGTGCTCAAGATTGTAAACGCGATTAAAGATTTTCTTTTGGATAACGTCAACGCAAAAATTGACGAAATCGCAGAACAGGAAGGCTTGACCGTTCCAAAAATCGAAAAAAAACAAATCGTTCACGGCATTGTAGATGTTTCACGCTATACCGGGAAATGTGTAGTTTCAATCATAGCCGATGAACAGCGGGAAACGGACGGCAATATCACCGAGTGGCAATTTGAAACAGATTTGACGGTTACATTCCTTGCAAGCGGGGCAAGCTATGAAAATCTCGTAAAATACACATGTATTTATGCAAGCGCGTTCAAGCGTGCAATGCAGGACAGCCCTACATTCAACTTAAAGTTCAGGGGCTCGGGGTTAGGTTCAGTAAAGTTTTATTACGACGCGGGCGCAACAAGTGAGCAGATGACCGCGGTAGAAATTGAACTGACTGTAGTAACAGAAGAATAATTTTTTTGGAGGACAAAAAAATGAACATTCATACTTTAGCAAAGGGCGAACAGGTACAGAAATATCATGTTGCCCTGCTCGTAAACAGTGGGACTTCAGCCGCTCCGACATGGGTTCAGATTGAGAAATCAACCGACAACACAATCACAATGAACGGCGAAACAGAAGACCGCGATTTTATCACTGATGAACAGGCTACTACTATCTTGAAGAAGTACAAGCCTTCAATGAGTGAACCAATCACACTGTTCAAGGGCAATCCGGATTATGAATATTTCTGGGACAAGTTCTACAATACCGCGGTGGGTTCAAACTCAATGAGTGAAATCCTTGTTGTATTCATGAACGAAACAGACAGCACAGACACAAGCGCATTTAAGGCTTGGAAATGTGCCTGCTCTCTTGTTTGCGACAGTCTCAATCCGGTAGACGGTACACTGACCTTCTCAATTAACTTCAACGGTACTATTGCAAAGGGTACAGTTACGGTTAATTCAAGCGGTGAACCGACATTCACAGAAAGCACAACAAGTTCAGCAAGCGATACTGAATAATGACGCTTTCAAAAAAAACATTGCCGTCAGCAATCACTGTTGACGGCATTTTTTATGAAGTTCATACAGACCATTATTACTGGTTAAACTTTGCAGAACTTCTAAAAGACCACAAAGCGCGCTTTTCAGATTTTGATTTTATGTATATCTCGGATATACCCGCAGACAGAAAAGCGGGTTTTCATGCGCTCTATGATTTTTATTTGTGTAAGACAGAATTACCGCGCGCAGATAAAACTGACACTCCAGACGATACAATCCCGTTCGATTTTAAGACCGACGCGGAATTGATTTACAGCGCGTTTGTAGATTGTTACGGCATAGATTTATTTGAAACGCCGTTACACTGGCAAAAGTTCAAGGCTTTATTGAATTGCCTGCACGATACAAAGTTCAATAAAGTGATTGAATACCGCTTATGGAAAAAGCCGGGCAAAAATGACACGCACGACAACTACATGGCAAAAATGCGCCGTATCTGGAAGATTGAAACAGAGGCGGATAAGAAGGCAGAAGAGCAGTTAAAAGCATTTTCAAATCTTTTAAAACCGCACACAAAAAATTAAAATGTGATATACTGTTTCAAGTTTTGAAGTTTGTTATAAAAACAAAAACTCCTTGTTACTTGACCTTGCCGGGTGGCAAGGTCTTTTTTTTTTGTCTTTATGACTGTAGAAATACAGGGACAAAAAAAATGGCAAAGAATAACGTAAATATAAAAATCGGTTCAGATACCAAAGAAGCGGAAAGCGGTATCAGAAAAGTAACCGGAGAATTAAACAAACTCGCAAAACAGATAAACAAATCAGGCGCACGAAAACTTGCCGACAGTTTCAACTCATTCCAGCGCGCAGGCTCTATTGTTACGGGCGCACTCAAAAAAGTAAACGCGGCGATAAATGAATGTGCAGATTTATACGAAAAGCAGGCAAAAGCAGAAACACAGCTTGAAACAGCGGCAAAAAACAATCCGTATCTCAACGATGTAAGCGTCAAACAGTTAAAAGATTATGCAAGTCAGTTACAAAGTATAAGCACGGTGGGCGATGAAGATTTATTGCCGTTTATGGCTCAGCTTGCAGCCGCTGGCAGAACTCAGACAGAAATTCAGGAAATAATGAGCGCGGCTCTCGATGTTTCCGCTTCCGGCGTTATGAGTATGGAAAGCGCGGTAAAAAATCTGAATAAGACATATTCAGGGCTTTCTGGTGAACTCGGCGAAAATATCCCGCAGATAAAAACACTCACCACCGAGCAGTTAAAACACGGGGACGCGGTTAAGATTGTTGCAGAGCAATATAAGGGCATGGCAAAAGCGACCGCAGAAAAAACAGGCGGGTGGACGCAATTTAAAAACACAATGGGGGACTTGAAAGAGGCAATCGGCGCGGGCTTTTCAAATGCGAAAAACTCAGCCGGCAATCTGTTAAACACTTTTTTAAGTTCAGTTGTAAACGGGCTTACAAGCGCAAACAAAGAAGCTGAAGATTTTAAGAAAAAAATAAAGGCAATCGGAGACGCGGAAAAAGAGGGCGCGGGCTCTGGCGATATACAAAACGCAATCGCATTACTTATTGAACAGCGCGATAAATACCAGAAACAGCTCGACAATTTATCAGTTTCAGAAAAGACCTACACAAAGAACTCAAAGCAGGCGTTTGAAGATTTTGCGAAAGGTGAAAACGGCTACGAAAAGACGGTTTCAAATCTTGAAGGCAAAATGCAAAGCCTCTGGTATAACATACAGAATTATTCTCAGTACGAAGCATATACGCCGGAAAAATACCGCAAAAGCCTTGCAGATTTACAACTCGAATACGACCGCACAAAAGAAGCGCTTGCAAAATACAAAAACGAAAATGAAGCGACATACAACTCGCTCAAAGAAGATTATAAAAACTCAAAGAAAGACTATGCGGCTCTGCAGAAAGCAAACCGCACTGAAGACGCAAAAACTTTACAGCAGCGCATTGACGATACAAACAGAGAAATTGAAGAACAGCAGAAACGCTTAGCCACGGCGCAGGAACAGGAAGCGAGCGAAGCGCAGGCACTTTCAACGGCGGAAAAGAAAAAGAAAGCCGATGAAACGGCGGGCGCGGCAAAAACAAAATATTACAACACTGTAAACGATTTACTGAAAGCGCAGGAAAGGGAGCGCAAGGAAGCGGAATTATCCGGCAAGGAAATCGACGAGCAGAAATTCAAACAGGAAGAACTCAACACCCGGATAGAAGCATACGTTCAGGCGCGTGAAGAAGCGGGCGCGACAATCTCCGACAATAACGCTTTTGTAACTCAGGAAATCGAAAAAATCCGCGAGCTGAAAGAAGAGCTCGACAGTTACGGAAAATCAGCAAACACGGCAACTGAAGAAACAAAGGGCTTTTTTGAAAAACTCAAGGAAGAATGGAGCGCAAAATCAACGCTTGAAAAGTTTGAGTATATCAACAATCAAATGCAGTCTCTTATTTCAAGTTTCAACGACGCGTCAAGTTTAATGCAGGAAACAATCGACAACGAGGCAACGGCGGACACGGCAAATCTCGAAGCGCAGTATGAACAGGGCTTAATTTCTGAAGAAGAATATTACGACCAGAAAGAGAAAATCGAAAAGAAAGCCGCTCAAAGAAAATACAAGTTACAGCTTGCAGAATGGGCTTTGAACTTACTTGCAACACAATCGGCAAGTGCGCTGGCAATCGCTAACACGCTCAAAGACGGGGGCACGCTTGGAATGGTACAGGCGGCAATTATGGGGGTTCAGACCGCTGTTCAGCTTGCTTCACAGATTGCGGCTAAACCTATCCCGCCTAGTTATGAGACGGGCGGTGTTGTAGGTGGTTTCAGCGGGGCAACACTCGGGGAAGATAATGTTTATATCCACGCACGGCGCGGGGAAATGATGTTGAACGCGGCTCAGCAGAAAAATCTCTTTGACATTGCCAACGGCTCGGGCGCGTCTTATTCAAATAACATCTTTGTAAAAAATGAAGCGGGCGATGTTGCCCGGGCAAATGCGAGCGTTGACAGTGACGGTGTACAAATCACGATTAAAAGAATTGTGAATGACGCTATGGCGAAAGGTGAATTCAACAATTCCTATGCGCTTATGAAAAACAATATCTATGGACGGAGGATAACAAATTAAAATGGTTCAGTGGGCAGAAAACGTAAATAAAAAAGCCTATGGCTTGGAAGTAAACACAAATACAAATTACACGGAAGTAAGTTTTGAAAGCGGCGCAAAACGGCGGTTTCTGAACGATACGAGGGCGCACAAAAAATACAGTTTCAAATTGTGTTTTGACGATGACCCGGACAGTTCAGACACAGAATATAAACGCTTTTTGAACTGGTATGAAAATGTCGACTACTCAGGCGCGTTCAGTTTTGAGTTTATCGACTTTGACAACATTAAAAACACAAAAGAATATTTTTTTGCTGACGCGCCCAGCGTTTCCGGGCAGGCAATCAAAGAAGTTTCTTTGTCGGTTGAGGAAGTGTAAATGACGGCGGAAGAATTATTTTATTTATTGACCGATAAGAACGGCGTCTATTCCCTGCCGTATTTAATCACACTTACCGACGGCACAACAGAATTGAACTACGTAAACAGCGCAGATGATGTAATCTACAACGGTACGACATACAAATCCGAAGTGTTTCAGTTTACGCCAAGCGCGGAGAGTTACGGCTTTTTTGGCGGGGGAACGCTTGAAATCGCGCGCACGCTTGAAATAGTTTCATTGCTGGAAGATAACGACACAATCACGATTAAAATTAAAGGCGTTTTATATAACGGCGAAGTAACTGAATTAAACGCCTTTGAAAGCAATTATTGCACGGCAACTTTCAGCAAATCGACGGTTAAAATCACAATGGATAAAGACGACCGCTTGTCTATGACATTTCCGGCAACGGTTTTCAATTCTGCAAACAACAGCGGAAACAGTTAAAAAATTACGGGGCAATCGTTTACGGTTGCCCTTTTTTTTATGACTGTAGAAGTATGCAGACGATTTACTATGAAGATTTATTGACCGTTCCTTTTAAGAAAGGCGGCAGGGATTTAAAGGGCTTGGATTGTTACGGCTTATGTATTGAATTGTGCAGACGCAATAAAAAGACATTGCCGGACTTTACGACTTTTGACACGGTAAACAGCGACACGGAAAAAGAGCGGCGCACTTCATTCAACGAATATGTAAGGCAGGTAGAAAAGCCGGTTCAATACGGCTTGATTGAATACTTGAATGAGGACGGCGACATACATATCGGCTTTGTGCTCAATTCAAAAACATATATTCACGCAACATTGCAGGGCGTAAGAATAACGCCGATTTTTGCTATTAAAAATCCAAAGTTTTACGAGGTGATAAAATGAACGCAATAATCTACAGGGACTTTTCAGAAAGTTACGAAATAAAAGAAATCCGCAAGGAAGGAAAAATAAAAGACGTATTTCCGGAATACAATGCGGAAAAATACGCGTTCATAGTAAACAGCGTAAGGCAGACGGGCGATTTTTACTTAAAAGACACAGACAGCGTAATAATCCGCGCAATTCCTGGAATGACGGGTGTAATGATTGCCAGCGCGATTGTTGCCGGTGTCGCTGCGGTTGTCGGCGGGGTTACGGCTTATAAGGCAAAAAAGCAGGCAGAAGAAGCACAGGATGAACTTGAAAAAATCCAGAACAATCTTAAAACGGATAATTCAAGCATAACAAACCCGATGATGTCAGGCGCGCAGAATACGGTTGCAACGGGAAATACACAGCCGTTTGTAATGGGTCGCAGACTGTTTACACCGTATTTAATGACAAGCGAATGGGACACAATGCGCGGATATTATTACATTCCGGCAGTAACAGAAACGCTTGATATTTCAGTGAGTGTAAAAGCGTGGGTTTCTCGCTCTGGCGGAAATGGAAGCGGTTACACATATAAAACGATTTTCGATATTGCCGTAACGTTCAATGCAGACTGGAGCGGATATTTTGATTTAACGTTTTATTCAAATCGTTATAACTCAACTTATGGAAATCCTAAACTCACGGGCGCACATAAGGCGGGGGAAACAGTTGAACTAAGCGCAATCTGTTCACAGATAAGCGGCGGTTATAGAGTTTTAAGCGGTAAGTTCTACGTTGTCGGAAACTCTCAGACGCTTATTGCTAAAAAATACACGGATGAAGGCAGTTCAAGCTCTCAACATTCAATCACTTTCAGTTTTGACATAAATACAACAATCACAAAAGAAAGTGCAATTTATGAAAAAGACAATCAGCAGTATGTTTATCGCGTTTTACAGCAGGGCTTTATAAAACAGGCGATTGAAGAAATCAAGGCAGATGATGAAACGTTAATCCGTTTTGAAGAACCGGTTACAGAATTAAACAAAACAATCGGCTCGGATATTTTCTCAGGTTCACAGATTGAAGTAAGGCAGGGCGGAAACAGTTTTGAAACAGATGAGTTCACTTATAAAATGGACGTCCAGAGCGTAAATGACACGCTCAATCTCGCCGATAGTGATGATTATGAAGATTTAATCTACACGCTTCCAACAAACACAAAATCAATCTATATTCCGCTTGAGTTTGGCTCTGGACTTTATACGACAACCAACAGCGGAAAAAAAGCAGACCGCACGATAAAAACGCTCGTTCAGTATTCAACTGACGGCGGGGAAAACTATTCAGATTTAGGCACGCAATTCGGACAGAATGGAACAATCACAGAAAAAAAGCGGGCAGACCTTTTCTTTATTCTCAATCACGATTTTTCGGACGCTGAAGTTATTTCAGCGGTTCAGAATAATCAGCCGATAAAAATCAAAATTTCCTGCCTTACGAATGAAAGCAAAGACTCAGCGGTTGATAATATGACGGTAACAAAAATCCGTTCAAGGTTATGCGACACAATCAAGGCGCGCGCCGGAACTGTTGAATATGAAAAGCTGTTAAGTTCACGCGTCGACAACGTAAGTGTAAAAATCGGGCTAAAACTTCTCACAAACGAAAGCAATAAAGACAAAGCGGGAAAAATACAGGTCGTATCGTGGGGAATGGCGCGCACGTGGGACAGTTCTACACGTACATGGAGCACGGAAAAAACAAAGACGCGCAACCCGGCGTCATGGCTTTTAGAAGTTCTTACAAGCGACACACACCCGGCAAGCAAGGTCAAAGATGAAGAAATCGACTTAGAAAGTTTTGGCGATTTTTACGAATATTGCGACACAAACGAGTTACACGTTGACTACGTTATTACGACCGGAGACACAAAACAAAACATACTCAAAAAAATACTTGAAGCCGGAAACGCCGCGCTCTACCGTTCAATCTATGGTTTAATGGCGGTTGCCGTTGACGATGTAAAAGAAAATGCGGTCGCAATCTTAAACCAGCAAAACATAATTTCATTCACGGCGGAAAAAGACTTAACGCGTGCAATGGACGGTTACAGAATTACATTCCCGGTCGCAGATACGTGGAAAGAAGATACAAAAGTATTTTTGAGAGACGGCTCGGACTATGACACTCTGGAAGATACGACAAATCTGAACATTGAAGAACTGACAATCGACACGTTCACGGCAAACGCAGACGACGGCGATTTTTCTCAGGTTTACAAATACGCGCGCAGAAAGTTAAACGCGGAAATCTTACGCACTCACAAATATTCTGTTGAAATCGGCAAAGAGGGCTATTATTTCCCGCTTTATTCACGCATAAAAATACAGCACCCGGCATTGTATACAGGCTTAGGAAGTGCAAGCATAAAAAGCCTTATTGTTGAAGACGGTAAAATCACCGGCTTAAAACTTTTCGGAAGTGCAACATATACGGCAGACGCGCGCTATGGAGCAATAATTCAATGTGTTTGTGCAGAATATTCAAGGCTCTTAAACGTTGAATACACGGCAGACGCTGAAGGCGAAAACGATACAATCAAGTTTGTTACTCCGATAGAAACAACGGCGCAGACAGTTCCGGCGGTTGATAATATTTTGAGTTTTGGAACGCTCGGAGATGACGGTAGTTTTAAGACAATCACAAACGAAATGACGATAACGGAAATCACACCGACAACAACGGGTTACAGGCTCGGCGGTGTAGATTATTCAGACGCGCTTTTCGATTATGGAACTATCCCGGAATATGAAAGCAATATCACACAAAGGCGCGGTGAACTCGGAGCAAAAACAGTAACAAAAGACGATTTACTTGAAACAACTGACGAAATTCAGACCGTTATTATCAACACGGTAACAAACACGCTTGTTGAAAACACGGAGGCAAAATCGCCCGCCGATGTTTCTGCAGTCAGTGGAATTGCAGAAAAAGACGGCGTCAATTTAAGTGCGGTTGCTGGCGGTTCAACGCTTTACGACAACGTCAGAGAGTTCAAGTTTGAAATCTCAAAAGACGCGGGTACAACGTGGGAAAGTGTCAGCGGGTCTTATTATTCATTCAATCGCACGTCAGACGGTTATCCAGAAAAATCCGCCTTTGTGAACTACAAAGTAAGGTGTAAGGCGGTAAACTCCTACGGTTTAATTTCTGAAAACTGGACGGAAGGCACGGTAACGGCGTCAACAAGTTACGGCACGTGGATATTAAACGCACCAACGGTAACGGCAAAAGCGGGCGAGGGAAAAATTGAAATCGCTATCAGTGATGAAGTCAACGCGAATGTATGGGGATACAAATCGTATTCGGTTACGGCGGGGGACTATTCAGACAAAATCACCAAAGTTGATGAATGGAATTACACGCTTGATATTTCAGGGCAATATCTTGAAAAAACTGACATCACGGCAATCACATTCACGGCAACCGTAAAGACTGAAGC
>CAVJKK010000003.1:0-19635 GCA_963649855.1 Anaerovoracaceae bacterium | reverse complement strand
TAAAAAAGCATTGCAGTCGCTTCAGTATTGTATCTGCGAAATGGAAAGACGCTATGCACTTCTTGATCACATGGGAGTCCGCGACATCTTGAGTTACAACCGCCGCATCGAAGAACGCAAGCTCATGCAGGAAAAACTGCCGTACATCGTAATCATCATTGATGAATTTGCAGACCTCATGGCGACTACCGGCAAGGAACTTGAATCAAACGTAGCACGCCTTGCAGCAATGTCCCGCGCGGTAGGAATTCATCTTGTACTGGCAACACAGCGCCCGTCTGTAAACGTAATCACCGGTTTGATTAAAGCAAATATTCCGAGCAGAATCGCATTCATGGTTGCAAGCCGCACGGATTCAAACATCATCATCGACCAGATTGGTGCAGAAAAACTTCTCGGAAAAGGCGACATGCTTTATGCAAGTGCGACAGACCCTTTCCCGGTACGCATTCAGGGCACGCTCGTAAGCGATGATGAAGTTGAAAAAGTAGTTGAATACGTAAAACAGTACGGTGAACCGGACTACATTGATGACGAAATTTTCGTAGACGATGACGATGAAGAAAGCGACGGAAATCTCGGACTTTTCAGCGACGGTGACGATCCTCTCTATGATCAGGCACTGGAAATCGTCGTTCAGTCGGGCAAGGCGAGTGCTTCATATTTGCAGCGCCGTCTTAAAATCGGCTATAACCGTGCAGCGCGTCTTGTCGAAGAAATGGAAGAACGTGGAATCGTAGGTCCGCAGAATGGTTCAAAACCCCGCGAAGTAATCTATGTTCCGTAATTGAATTTGAATTCGGAGCGCAATCTGCAGTCTGACCGGCTTTCCGGGGTTCGCTAACGCTCATTGAGGCTGTGTCCTGCAGACGCAGCCTCAACTTACGCCCCTCCAATCCGGGCTAGGTTTTTCCGCTCAACTTTCATGACATATTCTGTATTCTGGTTTATAATCTGCCTAGGGATGGGACTTTTATGAACGGATACGAAAAAATTGCTGTTCTGCTTGCCGAACTCGGAAACGGTGCACGCGAAGCAGTTCTGGAAAATGTAACGCTTACGCCGGAACAGCTCAAAAAAATCAACACAGCGACAAAGAAAATCAAAAGTTATGACGGTAAAATCTACAATCCGAAGGACGAAAATCAGGTAAACCGCGAACTTGCAGTCCTGGAAGAATTGAAATCCTTCGGCGAACTCCGCGGAATTTATAAAGACGTTCCGCACGAAGGCTTTGTTAAGACTGTCGATCCTTCAAACATAAAGGGCACGGCAATGGCAAATCCGGAACTGATTGCAAAAGCCCTCGGTCAGTGGTTAAACAGCGACAAATAAAAAAAGCCTGCCCGGAAGGTAAACTTTTCAGGCAGGCCTTTTTTAGTTTTTTAAGTTTATTTTTTAGCGGCAGCTTTTTTTGCCGTCGTTTTTTTTGGTGCTGCCTTTTTAGCAGCAGACTTTAATTCACTTTCTGACGGAATACAGATTACAACTGAGTTGTCTGTATTTGAGAACGGAGCCGGAATGTATTTGTCGGCTTTCCAGTCATTTTCCCAGTGGCTGCTGTCCATCAGGTATCTGTACTGATATTCTTTTCCTGCTTCAAGTTCGAGCGTTACAGAAAAAGAACCGTCCTTTGCTTTCTGAAGCGGAGTTTCTGTTGAACTCCAGCTGTTAAAATCCCCGGCAAGGGAGATTTTTTCTGCACCGCGGGTTGCTTCTTTTTCTACAATAAAGGTAACCTTGCATTTTTTT
This sequence comes from Anaerovoracaceae bacterium, assembly GCA_963649855.1. Classification (GTDB taxonomy): domain Bacteria; phylum Spirochaetota; class Spirochaetia; order Treponematales; family Treponemataceae; genus Treponema_D. The sequence continues at coordinate 17,883 of CAVJKK010000003.1, read as the reverse complement.
GCATCTGCTGAATAAGACTTTTTTAATGCCATACAATTCTCCTGTCTTATAAAAAATCTGAACAAAATCTAAGTTGATTTTAAATCATTTTCGGTACAATACAAGTCATTTTGTAAGAATTATTTGCTATAAATTTGTTAAAATCAGCACTCGTATTGTCGTATTTTTCAATAAATTATATAGTGGTCGAACATAAATTATTCCGCCGATTTATCCAAAATTGCAGAGCGGAGGCCAGTCTTTTACAGACTGGCAAATCTTGCTAAACAGGGGGCTCAAAAAATGAGCAGAATTTCTCAAAAAAATCACTATCTATTTACATCAGAATCAGTTGGGGAAGGTCATCCGGACAAACTTTGCGATCAGGTTTCGGATGCCGTTCTTGATTACTGTCTTTCGTTAGACCCGGATGCACACGTTGCGTGTGAAAGTTTTGCCACTACAAATTTCCTTCTTGTCGGCGGTGAAATCGGTTTTCAGAATTACAAGGTAAATCAAAAAGAATTTAATGAAAATATTGAACGGATTGCGCGTCAGGTTGCAGTTGACATCGGCTATACTTCTGCGGAAGTCGGACTTGACGGCAGAAACTGTGTTTTCCAGAATCGCCTTCATGCACAGTCTGCGGACATAAATCAGGGCGTTGTGGGAAAAGGTCTTGATGAATACGAAGGACAGCAGGGCGCGGGCGACCAGGGAATGATGTTCGGCTTTGCCTGCAACGAAACTCCGTCTTTTATGCCGGCTCCCGTTTATTACGCGCACAAACTTCTCCTCAAAGCACATGAACTGCGCCACAACGGTACGATAAAATGGCTTCGCCCGGATGCAAAAAGTCAGGTTACGGTTGAATACGACGAAAATCACAAGCCGGTGCGCATTGATACTGTAGTTCTTTCTCATCAGCATGATGAATCCGTAGACCACGACGAAATTGAAAAAACAATCATCGAACAGATTATCAAGCCTGTTCTTGAACCGACCGGACTTCTGGATTCTTCTACAAAATACTACATAAATCCTACGGGACGCTTTGTTACCGGAGGTCCTGACGGAGATGCTGGTCTTACGGGACGCAAAATCATCGTTGACACTTACGGCGGAATGGGACGTCACGGCGGCGGAGCCTTCAGCGGAAAAGATCCGAGCAAAGTTGACCGTTCTGCTGCCTACATGGCACGCTACATTGCAAAAAACATTGTTGCATCAGGGCTTGCAGACCGCGCGGAAGTTGAACTTGCGTATGCAATCGGTGTTCCGCACCCGGTTTCAATCATGGTGGAAACCTTTGGAACTGAAAAAGCTGAACGTTCAAAGATTGAAGCTGCCGTAGAAAAGATTTTTGACTGCACGCCTGCGGGAATCATTAAAATGCTGAACTTAAAGCAGCCGATTTACAGAAAAACTGCAAGTTACGGTCACTTCGGGCGTGAAGGTTTTCCGTGGGAAAAAACAGACAAGGCAGATGCTTTAAAAGCTGCAGTCCTTAAATAGTGCGTTCTTCGAGATAGAAAATGACAGAAAATCGTGAAGCTGACAAAAGAATTACACCGCAGTCAAAGCGTGATGCGCATATTCATTATGTGATTGCGTTTTGCGGCGGCTTTCTGACGGTTTATCCGCTGCTGAATGTCGTAAAAAGTTTTGGTTCTGCACAGACGATGAACTTTATTGAGTGCATTCATGCGCTGCTTGGAAAAAACTGGGGGGCTGCCGGCTGGCATCTGCTCGGAGCGGTGATTTTTGCTTTTTCGATTGTGCTGGTTACGGTTGCAAATAACCGGAAATGGTTCAACACAAAGTATGCGGCTCTTTTAGTTGACGTTGCGGCAGGCTTTGTGATGTGGAAAATGCCGGACAATCTTCCGAAAATCGTTTACATGTACCCGACTTTTGTTGCAATGTCGTTCCAGTGGACGAGTTTCAGCGGAAGTTATGGATTTGCGGCTTCTACGATTTTTTCTACGAATAACTACAAACAGATGATCAGCGCTTTTGCGGAAGTTCTGTTCAATAAAAAACCGGAGTTTCTGCTGAAAGGGCAGTTTTACGGCGCGACGCTTCTGGGATACAATTCCGGCGTTGCGTGTGCGTTCGTTCTGGCAGAAAAACTCGGTAACGTCTGCTTTACGCTTGTTGCAGTTCCGGCGATTGTTGCGGGAATCCTGCTTTTTACGCGCCCGGAAGAAAAATAATGCTCTTAAACAAAGCTCAAATTGTAGAAGTGATGGAGCGGTTCAAGGCTCAGAATTCATCTCCTGAATGTGAGCTTAAATTTAAAAATCCTTTTACGTTTCTTGTGTCCGTTGTGCTGAGTGCCCAGGCGACGGACAAAGCAGTCAATCTTTACACAAAACTCCTTTATGAAATTGCAGATTCCCCGCAGAAAATGATTGAACTCGGTCAGGAAAAACTGATTGAATACATTAAACCGATTGGTCTGTGGAAGAATAAATCTAAAAACGTGATTGCGCTGAGCCGCAAACTTCTGGAAGATTTTAACGGCGTTGTGCCTTCTACCCGTGAAGAACTGATGACTTTGCCCGGCGTGGGTCGGAAAACCGCGAACGTTGTATTGAATGTAGTTTTTGCTCAGAATACAATGCCTGTGGACACTCATATTCTGCGGGTTGCACCAAAAATCGGGCTGGCGGAAGGAAACACTCCCGAGGCGGTGGAAAAATCGCTGGTGGAAAACATTCCAGAAGAATATTTGAGGCACGCCCACCACTGGATTTTGCTGCACGGACGTTATGTCTGTACGGCAAGAAATCCGAAATGTGAAGGCTGTATGATAAATGATTTGTGCAAGGGATTGGAGGGGCGCGCGCAGCGCGTTGGCACTTGTGCCAATGGAGCGCGCTAGACGCGGAACCCCGTAAAGCCCGACCCGGAGCGATGAGCGGAGGGTTGCACCCGAAAAATGGAGGAATATAAAAAATGGAAGAAAACGTGATTACGGAAAGTGCTGCGGAAATTGCAGCGGGAACGGCAAATGAAATCAAGAGCATGTTTCATTTGGATGAGCTGTCTTCTTACTTTACGTGGGGAAATCTTGCAAAAGTTGTGACGAGCGTTCTGGCAATCCTGCTTTTCTGGTGTGTTTACCGCGTTATAAGGCATGTCGTTAAGAAGACGGCGACGAAAACCCTGCAGAAGAGAACTGTCGGAATCATCGTCAAGGCAATCAGTTATTGTTTTTATGTCCTGATTGTGATGTACATTCTCGGACTTTTTGGAATTAAACTCAGTGCAATCTGGGGCGCTGCGGGAATTGCCGGAGTTGCGATTGGCTTTGCTGCCCAGACTTCCGTAAGCAATTTGATTTCGGGACTTTTTGTAGTTACGGACAAGGCGATGAAAACCGGAGATTTTATTGAAGTTGACGGAGTTTCGGGAACGGTTGATTCAATTGGAATTATTTCGATCAAGGTGAGGACGCTCGACAATCAGCTTGTGCGCATTCCGAATTCAACGATTATCGATTCCAAGCTGACGAATTATTCAGCCCTTCCTTACAGACGCTACGTTTTTGAAACCTGGGTTGACTACGACTGCGATTACGACAAGGCGATGGAAGTTGCAAAATCAGTTCCGGCGCGCTGCCCGACCGTAATCCTTGATAATCCGAAATACGCTCCGAACGCCGTGTGGACAACTCAGGGCGACAGCGGAATGAACATCAATATCATCGTGTGGTGCAAGCGCGAAGACTTTTTGCAGACAAAGAGCGATGTCGCAATCAACACGTTAAAGGCATTCAACGAAGCAAAAATCAACATTCCATACAACAGAATGGACATAACGCTTTTGAGCGACGACACAGTCCCGCAGATCTGTCGGGAACTGTAATTTACAATGTTTTCTAAAAACTATATTTCCAGACTTATATGGCCACTTGTTGCCGAGCAGTTCCTCGCAATGACGATTGGCGCGTGCGATACAGTCATGGTTTCGTCCGTGGGTGAAGCAGGCGTGAGCGGCGTAAGTCTGGTTGATCAGCTGGGACAGCTCGTAATTCAGCTTTTTGCGGCGTTTGCGACCGGCGGTGCTGTGGTTGCAAGTCAGTATCTTGGAAACAAAGATGCGGAAAATGCGCGTCATTCTTCAAAACAGCTTTTAAACCTCTGTACTGCGGCGGGACTTGTTTTCGTTGCGGTGTGCCTTCCTTTGCGGCGCGTGATTCTTACATGGATTTTCGGTTCGATGGAAACGGAAATCATGGACGCTGCTCTCACTTATTTTGTGTGGATTCTGCTGAGTTTTCCGCTTCTGGGGATTTACAACAGCTGTGCGGCGCTGTGCCGTTCCATGGGAAACAGCAAAATCAGTCTGAAAGTCAGCCTCGTGATGAATCTTCTGAACATCGCGGGAAATGCGCTTTTAATCTACGTGGCAAAACTCGGCGTTGCGGGGGCTGGAATTTCAACCCTCGTGAGCCGTGGTGTTGCGGCGGTCATAATGGTCTGCGTTCTGTGCCAGAAAAAATGGCCGCTCTACCTCGAAAAAATCTGGAAGGTTCAGATTGATTTTTCTTTAATCGGCAAGATTTTAAAGATTGCAGTTCCGAGCGGGATTGAAAATTCAGTTTTCCACATCGGAAAGACGCTGGTCTATTCGTTTATGTCCGGTTTTGGCGTGACGGCGATTGCAGCGAATGCGATTTCCAACACGGTGGCAAGTTTTTCAAACATTCCGGGCAACGCAATCGGTCTTGCAAGCGTGACGATTGTAGGGCAGTGCATTGGTGCGGGCGAAAAACAGCAGGCAAAGAATTACGGCAGAAAGATGATGATTCTGTCTTACGGCGGAATGTTCGTGACGGCGGGACTTGTTTTTGCAGCAGCTCCGCTTGTTACGGGGATTTTTAACCTGACGAGCGAAGCGCAGACGCTTGCGGTGCTGGTAATCCGCAGCTGCATGATAGCAAACGTTCTGTTCTGGCCGATGAGTTTTACGATGCCGAACATCCTGCGCGGAGCGGGAGACGCAAAATACACGATGTTGGTTTCCAACGTGAGCATGTGGCTGTTCCGCGTGCTCGGAAGCTATCTGATTTCAAGGTGGATTTTAGGCGCATATCCCGGCAATACGCACTACGCACTGTTTGGCGTGTGGTTCGGAATGTACATAGACTGGATTTGCCGCGGCATAATGTTCTTCGCGCGGTTCTGCGGAAAAAAATGGCTGGAAAAGCGCGTAATTTAGAATATATAATTATTCCATGCAAAAACTATTTTATGATACACGGAAATTAGACGCCGCCTGCAGACGAAAATACGCCCTCAGCGAAGAACTGATGATGGAAAACGCAGCGTCTGCCCTTGAAGAAGAAATAAAAAACAATGAAGGTGCGCATATTTTTATTCTCTGCGGAAGCGGAAACAACGGCGCGGACGGATATGCACTTGCGCGCAGACTTGCCGGCACTTTTGACGTAAGAGTTTTTGCCTCCGGCAGCCCGAAAAGTGAACTCTGTGTTCTGCAGAGTTTGCGCGCCGTAAACTGTGGCGTAAAAATTCAATCGCTGGAAGATTTTGAAGGCGAATGCACGGCAGACTGTAACGGCGGAAAGAAGATAATCGTTGACTGCATTTTTGGAAGCGGATTTCACGGTGATTTTGAAGGCGAAACGGGCGCGCTCATCGTGCGGGCTTTGAATGTTGCAAATTCAATGGACAGAAAGAACTGTACTAGAATTGCGTGCGACGTGCCGACCGGACTTCGTGCAGACGGAACGCCGGCGGGTGCGGTTTTTTGTGCGGACGTAACCGTTACGATGGGCGCGCAGAAAATCTGTCTTTACAGCGACTATGCGAAAGATTTTGCGGGTCAGATAAAAGTAAAAAATCTCGGAGTGCAGCGGGAATTATTTGAAAACGCGCTCTGTGCTTGTACCGGCACTTCTGACACTGACAGTTCAGACGGGGCATCAGTCTTTCTGCTGGATTCAGACGACATGATTCTTCCGTTCAGAAACAAAAATCTCGTAAACAAGGGAACTTTCGGCAGTGCTTACGTTGCCTGTGGTGAAAAGGCGGGGGCGGCTCTCATCGCTGCCAGCGCGTGCTTTAAGTTTGGTGCGGGACTCGTAACGTTAATCAACCCGGATGAAAATTTCATTCAGTCGCAGCGGGGATTTTTCCCGATGGAACTTCTTTCTTCCGCCGGATTTGGTGCGCGCGTGAATGCTCTGTGTGTGGGAATGGGGCTTGGTCACAACGAAAAGACTGCTGATTTTTATGCGGACTACCTCATCAAAAACCCGGAAGTAAAATGCGTTCTGGATGCGGACATTCTGTATTCTCCGCGGATTGTGCAGATTCTTGAAAAACGTGCTTCGGGCTGTGTCCTGACTCCTCATCCGAAAGAGTTTTCCGTGCTGCTGAAACTGTGCGGACTGGGCGAATATTCTGTTGAAGACTGTATTGCGCGCCGTCTGGAACTGGTTCAGAAATTCTGCAAAAAGTTCAAAGGTGCGGTGCTCGTGGCAAAGGGCGCAGACTCTGTAACCGGCGTGTGTGCGCGCGAAACTGAAAAAACTGAACTCTACATAAACGCGTCCGGGTCTTCTGCCCTTGCAAAAGGCGGTAGCGGCGACTGTCTTGCGGGAATGATATGTTCGCTTCTGGCGCAGGGCTACGACAGCGTAAAAGCGGCGCTTTCTGCAGGGCTGGCGCATGGACTTGCGTCGAAAAAAATAAAAAATAACTACGCGTTGACGCCGCAGCTTTTAATCAAAAATCTTGAAGATTTATAAAGTCTAACTTTGACATTTTGAAATTAACCGTCTAAAAAAAGGCTCTCGGTCGGTTTTGTCATCACTGCGCCGATTGAGCCCGTCGAAATCAAGCGTATATTAAATCTGGTGGTTACTGCGCTTCGCTTGTGCCTTCGGGCGACAGGCTCAACCACCGTAAAAAACTGCGCCACGGATGGCGCTAAAGACTGAAGTCCCCGCAAGAAATGCTGTGCATTTCTTGGACCGCGACAGGACGTCGCGCGTACTGAGTACGAAAGCTGCTTTTTTGAATTTCTGCAATCGTAGTGAGTACGAAGCCCGTTTTTTTTAATTTTCCGCAATCGTACTGAGTACGAAACCTGTTTTTTTGAATTTCTGCAATCGTACTGACTACGAAAGCCATTTCTTTTAATTTTCTGCAATCGTACTGACTACGAAGCTCATTTTTTGAATTTTCAGCAATCGTATTCAGTACGAAAGCTAAAGTTTAAAAATGACTTTCGTCACCATGACGATTTTCTTTTCCCTGCTTCGATGAAATTCATGTGGGCACGGTCTTTCTGTGTCAGTCTTTTCTGTCCTAAGTTCAGGGTTTCCGCTTCGTGCGGATTTCTGGAATTCCTTGAGTGGAAGTGTTCGCCTTTTGTGCTGTCGAAGACTTTGTTCATGGCTTCAATCCAGACCGGGGTTTTCGGCTTAAAATCACCTTTTTTTACGTATTCGAGCCATTCTTCCGGTTCGGGAACTTCAAATTTCATCGGTTCGTGCGTAAACGGATGTTCAAATTCAAGCGTGCGTGCATGAAGGCACAGCCGCCCGAAGTTGTCTGTCCGTGCACGGTAGTTTTCGTCTCCGGCAAGAGGATAGCCTTTGCTTGCGAGGTGGGCGCGAATCTGGTTTTTTTTGCCCGTGTCGAGTGAAAGTTCAAAAAGCGTGTGTGTCGGACCGGCTGCAACCACTTTGTAATTCGTGCGGGCAGGAACGGTCTTGAAACGGCGGTTTTCTCCGTGACCTTCGATGTGGCGTTCGTAGAGGGAATCTTTTTCGCCCTTGTGCTTCGGTCTGTCGCCTTCTTTTGGAACGAAACCCACGTTGTGCGAGTTGAAGGCAAGTTCATCGTCGATTAAGCCGGACTTTGGAAGAATCAGGCTTTTGTTTTTCGGGTTTTCGGCAACTGCGTGATAAAGCCGTTCTGTCACCATCTGATGCCAGCTGTCCATGATTTTTTTCTGTGCGGTTTCCGTCAGTGCGAACATCATGACGCCGGAAGTGTCGCGGTCGAGCCGGTGAACGACAAACGGTCTGTGATTTGCGTTGAAAGTTCCGTTTTTGCGCATGTATTCTTCGAGCAGTCCTTCAGCAGTGCGGGCACGGCTTCCCGGATAAGGGCAGGTTAAAAGTCCTGTCGGTTTATTGATGACGCAGATCCATTCGTCCATGAAAAGAACCTCAATAGCCTCGTGGCCAAAATCCTTCTTAGACTTAGATTTCTGAATAGTATTAAGTGTAGGCATAGTGTTTTTTAACTCCGGAAATAAATTGTAAAAACCCGGCTTTTGTAAATCCAACGATTTGAAAAAAGGCGCAGGGAGAGACCGGCACAGACTGAACTTGAACGAAGTGATACTTCAGTCTGATGACGGAATCGACCGGAAGCCTTTTTTAAGGCAGAAAATCACAAAAGCCGGGTTTGGACTAATAATGCGGCGGTTTTCTGTTCGGAATGTCGATGTTTTCTGACAGGTCAAGAATCCGGCTTGAAAGGATTTTATTTTCCTGACGCAGGATTTCAAGAAGTTTCTGCTGTTCAACGACTTCTGTCTGCAGTTTCTGAATGAAATCGTCCATGTAGGCGATTTTTGTTTCGAGCGTAAAAAAACGGTTTTCGGTTTCTGAATTCATAGCCAACATTCTAGCGATTTACCACGAAAGTGACCACGTTTTTGTTTTTGTGAGCGTGAAAAGTTCGCCGAGCGTGATTTTGTCCGTGAGTGATTTTCTGGAATCCGCAGATTTAAGCTCAAGCAGGATTTCGCCCTTTGTAATTTCGTCCGCAAGCGTCTGCCCGTAAACCGAAGCAAGAAGTTCAGAGTATTCGGCAACGGTCATTTTTTCGTCGTTCAGGCAGGGAATCATGAGCAGGTCAAGGCTTCCCTGAGCGTCTTCCGTAAGGCTTGCGTAAAAGGCGGAAAGTTCGTCCGGTCCGAAAGAAAACGAAATTGAAGAAGGCGTGGTTTTTAAGATTCCGCATGAAGAAAGCACGGTTTTAGAAACGTCCGCAACGCTTCCCGCCGCGCTGATTTTCTGTGCGCCGGCATCTGCCGTTACGTTCTTTGCCCCCGCAGCAGTTAAAAAAGATTTGATTTCATCTGAAGAAAAAATTGCACCGCCCGCCTGCGCATCTGCAGAAGAGCCGGAAGCGTCCATAAGGCTTCTGAGCGATTCAGCCGCCGCGGGAGAAAAAGCCGCCGAAAAAGAAACGGCAACGTCATCCGCGCCGGAAGAACAGACAGAAATCTTAGAAGAACAGGAAGCAAAAAGCCCCAGAACCGCCAAAACAAAAAAAACACGTTTCATAAAATCCCCGTTTTACTATTTAAGCAACGATGCGAGTGGCAGGGTTACACGCACTCCGCTTGAAAATACCAGCCCGCTTGCAATGCTGTTCAAGACACTCAGCGCAGAGCCGTCTGTTTTGTTAAAGACCGTGTAGTGAATGTCCTGCGCAAAACTGATGTCTGCCTTTCCTGCCTTGAATGACGGCGTGTTGAAGCAGATTCCTAAGATTCCCGGGAAGACTGACGCTTCAATTTTTTCGTCTTTGTCGCCGGGGAGATACGGCGTTCCGATTGAAATTACCGGACCTGCAAAAATGCGCACGTAGTCGGACATCGTGAGCGTGAAAATCAACGGAAGCTGGACAATTCCCGTTCCGCTGTCCCAGCGCACGATTGAGCCGAAGCCCGGGTGCAGTTTTTTGCCTTCGTACATTGCGTGGATTTCCGTGGTGAGTCCGCGGAATGTGAGGCGGAAGTTTTCCGGGGTTAAAAAGTTCCAGTCAACGTAGAATGTTCCGTCGAGAATTATTTTATTCCAGAAAGAATTTGTGCCGGCTGACGCTGTGGCTGAACTCGTGCTGCCTGCTGTCGTGCCTGCCGAAGCCTTCTGTGTGCTCGTACTCTGGGAAGATGAATCATTTTCCTTGAGCTGTGAAGAAGCGGTTAAAAATCTTCCTGTCTTGTAGTATCTGCTTTTCCAGTAGTTTTCCTTGAGGGAACTTAAAATTACACCCGTGTTCGGACCGTCTGAAGCGCAGTTTAAAAACTGACCGTTGCCGATGTAGATTCCGACGTGGCTTACCGTTTCGGAAGAGGTCGTCTTGAAGAAAACGAGGTCTCCGGGCTGTCGTTCTGAGTCGTCGATTATCTTGCAGAAGCCGTAAATTGCCTTTACCGTGCGCGGAAGCTGGTAGCCGATTGATTCGCGGGAAACTGCGTAGACAAAGCCTGAGCAGTCAAAGGAATTCGGACCGGTTGCTCCGCTTACATAAGGGCGTCCGATATATTTTTTGCCGTATTCAACGAAAGTGGTGCGGGTTTGTGCGGCTTCGGAAGACTGTTCTTCCATCGTCTGTGCGCAGAGCCTCGGTGTAAAAAGAATGAAGGCTGCAAGCCATACCCACGTTATGATGTGATTTCTGTCGTTTCTAGTCATACCTAAATTATCGGAAAAAAAAGAATTAAGGCAAGAAGTAAATTCTGTCATTTAAAACATCGCGGAAATCTGTTAAAATCTTCTGCTGAATCCGCCAGAGCGGGTTTGAGGTATTTTATGATTCACAACATGCAAATTTTACAGGACGCTGCGGCAAAGTATGGTCCGCTTTGTGTTGGTCTGGACACTGATCCTTCTTACATTCCTTCTCCGGTTTTGAAGAATTTTGATTCTCCGGCGGAAGCGGTTCTTGCTTACAATAAAGAAATCATCAAGCGCGTGGCTGCTGAAAAGTCTGCGTGCTGTTTTAAGATTCAGATTGCGTATTATGAAGCGATGGGGCTTGAAGGATTAAAAATTTATGCCCAGACGATTAAAGCGGTTCACGACGCGGGTTTTATTGCCATCAGTGACATTAAACGCGGTGACATCGCCGACACTGCAAAGGCTTATGCGCGTGCTCATTTTTCGGGCGAATTTGAAAGCGACATCATCACGATAAATCCTTACATGGGTTTTGACACATTAAAACCTTTTACGGAATATTGCGCTCCTCACACTTCAGAATCGAAAGTTGCGACGGGTTCAAAGGGAATTTTCGTTCTTTTGAGGACTTCTAATCCCGGCATGGTTGATATTGAACAGCAGGAACTGAAGGCTGGCGGCCGTGTTCTTGACCGCACTGGTGCAGAATTAAAGAGAATCGCCGGTGAATTTGCGGGCATTTATGCCGGACAGACCTGTTCTCCGGTTGGTGCGGTTGTCGGCTGTACTGAAGAAAGCGACGCAAGACTTCTGCGCGATGCTTACCCTGAAATCTTCTTTTTGATTCCTGGCTACGGTGCTCAGGGCGGCGCTGCAAGAATTGCGGCAACTCTGCTCGACAAGGCTGGCGGTACGGTTAATTCAAGCCGTGGAATTCTCTGCGCATGGAAAAAAGCACCTTCACTTGCAGAAAAAATTGAAAACGGAAGCCTGTGCTTAAAGGAAATTGCCGACGCTGCCGGTGAAGCATGCGTTGCGTCAAAAGCCGATCTTCTTAACGCTAAAAAAGAACTCGGACTGTAAAATCTGCAGGCAGGAGAAAAGGATATGTCAGAATTAAAGAATTGTTCGGGAGAAGTTCTTCCTGTTTTTGCAACCGGTAAGGTGAGCGGATGTTCTGTGGTGCAAAGCGCAGTTCCAGCCGGAAGCGTCTGGTATTTAAAGGTAAACATTCAGAAAGACGGGGCGGAAGTCTGCGCTCCTCTTGCAGGTCAGTTCTACATGCTGCGTTCCGTGCGTTCGGGACTTCTGCTCGGAAGACCTGTGAGCGTCTACAATTCAAACAGACTTTCTGACGGCAGCGTCAACGTTGAATTCTTAATTCTCCGGAAGGGAAGCGGCACTAAGGAACTCGTTTCCCTCGAAAGCGGCGACGGAATTGAACTGACAGGTCCACTCGGCAACGGCTGGCCAGTACCGGAAAAAGATGCGAAGGTTCTGTGCATTGGCGGCGGCGTCGGAGTTGCTCCGGTTGCGGGTTTTGCGGTAACTCTTCCTAAAAAATCCTATGATTTTGCCGCTGCGTTCAAGAGCGGTTCTTACGGACTCGACTACATCTTCCCGAAAAAACTTATGATTACGACGGATGACGGTTCTGTCGGAATCAAGGGAATGGTGACGGCTGCTGTAAATCGTGAAAATATAAAAGATTATGACGTTGTCTATGCGTGCGGTCCCGTTCCGATGCTTGCTGCAGTTCAGAAAATCTGCGAAGAAGCGGGCGTAAAATGCTGGCTGAGCATGGAAAACCGTATGGCGTGCGGTGTCGGTGCGTGTCTTGGCTGTACGATAAAGACAAAAGAGGGCAACAAACGCTGCTGCAAAGACGGTCCTGTTTTTGATTCAAAAATCCTCGACTTTACAAAGATTGATTCTCCTGTAACGTCTCCCAAAATGGAAAGACGCGCTCCCCTTGCAGACGGTGAAACTCCAGATTTGAGCGTGACGATTGCGGGCGTAAAGTTTGAAAACCCTGTTTTTGCTGCGAGCGGAACTTTCGGTTACGGAAGCGAGTATTCAAACATTCTTGATGTGGATTCTTTAGGCGGAATCTGCTCAAAGGGACTTACGCTTGAAGGACAGCCCGGAAACCCGGGAATCCGTCTGATTGAAACCCCGATGGGACTGATTAACTCAATCGGGCTTGAAAACCCGGGAATCAGACACTTTATAGAAAATGAACTTCCGCAGATGAAAAAGTTTAAGGCGAAGACAATCGTCAATCTGAGCGGAAAATCGCTTGAAACATACGTTGAAGGCGCAAAACTCCTTGAAAAGACAGACGTTCCGATGATTGAACTGAACATCAGCTGCCCGAACGTCAAGGCGGGCGGAATGGCATTCGGAATGGACTGTACCGCAGCGGGAACGGTTGTAAAAGCCGTTCGACAGGCGACGACAAAACCTCTGATGGTAAAACTGAGCCCGAACGCGCCGGATTTAACCGGCGTTGCGATGGCAGTAAGAGAAGCAGGCGCAGACGCAATCAGCCTTGTAAATACGTTTCAGGCAACAGCAATCAACATAGAAACCGGACGACCGTACTTTGAAAACATCCGCGCAGGATTTTCAGGTCCGGCAGTAAAACCGATAGCGTTGAGAATGGTCTACGATTTGTGCTTTGCAATGAACAGACTCCCCGAAAAAGAAAGAATCCCGGTCGTAGGCTTAGGCGGAATTTCATGCTGGCAGGACGCGGTAGAATTCATAATGGCAGGAGCCGCCGCAGTTGAAGTCGGAACAGCCACCTTCGGCAACCCGAAAGCCATGACGCAGATAGTGGAAGGCATAAAGCAGTTCATGGCAGGAAAAGGCTACAAATCGCTGGACGATTTCAGAGGCTGCGCGCTGTAAGACTACGCCACGGATGGCGCTAAAGACTGAAAATTCGTGCGAATTGGCAACATGGAGGTTGCTAAAGAATAAAAGACCCGACAAAAAACGAAGTTTTTTGTGCGCGACAGGACGTCGCGCGCCTTTTTGACTTATGAAATTATTTCACGACTCGTTCTGGAGTCTTTTTGACTTATGAAATTATTTCACGACCCGTTTTGCTGTCTTTTCACCTTATGAAATAATTTCACGACCTGTTCTGGAGTCTTTTTGACTTATGAAATAATTTCACGACCCGTTCTGGAGTCTTTTCGCCTTATGAAATAATTTCACGACCCGTTTTGCTGTCTTTTCACCTTATGAAATAATTTCATAACGTGTTTTAGAGCCTTTTTGACTTATGGAATTTTTTTCTTGCCGGACGGAGTTTATTTTCCTATCTTTTTTTGTAGAGTTTACGCATTTTTTTGTATCACCGGAGGTAAACTGTCGGGATTGTTACATTTTGACTTCTTTGCAAAATGACCAATCAGATTCTCAGCCATTTTTTTTCATAGGAGTCAAAATGAAAAAAATCAATTCTAGTCTGCGTGTTACTGAACTGGACACGCTTTCTGATGTTATCGTGCGCCTTTATAAAGACGCGTCTAAAACTGAAGGTTCGGCTGTCGCTTCTGACGCAAACCTTTCAGGCATTATGACGGAAGTGGAAAATCTTTCCGCCGGAATCACTTCTGCAATCAAAAAGGACAGAATTTCCCTTTCCCTCGATGAAAAGGACATTGCCCGCGACGAAGTTGTCCGCAGTCTTGGCGATGCCCTGAACGGTTATGCTGCCATTCCTGTTGCGGCTAAAAAACAATCGGCTTTAAATCTGCTGGCTGTTTTCAATAAATTCGGAAAACAAATCACCTTAAAAACTTTTGCAGAAGAATCTTCCCTGATTGAAAGCATGCTTGATGATTTTGCTGCCGGATCCTTGAAAACGGATATTGCAGGTCTCGAAGGTCTTTCGGATCTGCTTTCTTCATTAAGAACGGCACAGGACGATTTTAACAGTGCCTATGATGAATCAGTAAAAGCAAATGCAGAAAAGGGTGACAGCGCAACGGACGTCAAAAAGGCTCTGCTTTCTGTGATGAATTACAAACTGATACCGTATCTGACGGCAGTCAGCACGCTGGATGCCTATAAGGATTTTACCTCAAAATGCGAGGCAGAAATCATAAAGGTGAATGCAGCCGTAAGCAGCAGAAAAAAGGCCGACAAAGCCGAATAAATTGACAGAAAAAACATAAAAAAAGCACAGGGGATGTAACTTCGTATCGAAGTCCTCTGTGCTTTTTTTTGCCCTGTTCTACAGCCTTTAGCGCCCGCGCGATGTCCTGTCGCCAACTTCCGTAAAAAGTTAAAAAAAATCTCAGAAAAATATGTAAATTTGCGAAATCAGAACCATATATATAGTGTACGAGAAAACTGCGCCACGGATGGCGCATAAGGAGAAAAACAATGGAAACAAAACACTTAACCCCGGCGGAAAAATGGGAACGGCTTACGTTCGCGGATGACTTTATTTTTTATAAAGTTCTCGAAAAGAATCTTGACTTTACGCAGGAACTGCTTGAACTCTTACTCGACATCAAGATTGACCATATTGAGCAGCCGGCAGCGCAGAAGGACTTCAAGGCGGACTACTTCAGCAAGGGGGCAAGATTCGACGTTTATGTAAAGGATGGAACGGGACGCTGTTTCGACATCGAAATCCAGACGTCGCACTTTCTCGATTTGGCAAAGCGCGCGCGTTATTATCAGGGCGTCATGGACGTGGACAATCTTCTCGCCGGCGACGGCTATCAGAAACTTAAAGACAGTTATGTCATTTTCTTATGCTTAGGAGACTCAATCGGCAACGGCTTACCAGTCTACACGTTTCGTTACCGTGCGGACGAAGACCATTCAGTCTTGATGAACGACGGAACTGTAAATATATTTTTCAATGCGAAAAAGTATGATAAGATGAAGTCAGCAAAATTGCGTTCATTTTTCGAGTATCTGTGCAAGGAAAAGCCCGACTCACCATTTACCGACAGGCTTGCACAACTCGTAGAGCGCATAAAAACCTCACCGCAGGAGAGGAAAGCCTATATGATGTTTTCAGAAATTGTTCAAAAAGAAGCCCAGGAGATGAGAGAAGAAGGTCGCGCGGAAGGTATTGAAGAGGGACAGCAGAAAAAGGCTATTGAAACTGCAAAAAACTTTCTCATAAACGGAACAGACGTTGGTCTTATTGCAAAGTGTACCGGTCTTCCACTTGAGCAGGTCTTGGAACTTCAGAAAGAACTCCAGCCGGTAAAGGCATAATCTTTTACAGCTGTTTTTACTTTGCCCCCCCACACGCATAAAAAAGCCCCCGGCAGATTTTCTGTCGAGGGCTTTTTTGTTACGGCACTCCCCGCAGCGTTTGGGCTGAGGGAAGTTTTACGGACTAATAATTAGTCCGTATATGCAACCGTTACTGATGGCGTATAAGCCTGTGTGCTTGAATCTGCACAGCCAAATACAAGAGTTGCTTCTTCACCGGTGTATGTGAATGCATAAGTTCCGGTTTTATCGGCATCCTTAGCTACCTGGCATGCTTGAGAAGTCACATCAAATGAGCCGGTTACTTCAGAAACTGTTGCGGTAATGTTTCCAGAAGAATAATAAGACCCTGTAAATGTAACAGTGCAGCTTCCTGAAACTTTCAATGTTAAAGTTCCGCCATTTTTAATAACCCAGCCATAGTCATGACTTGCACCACCACTCATTGCAAAGCCTTTGCCGGCAAGCGTGTAATTTACGAGTGTGTTGTAATCTGAAGCAAAGTTGTATTCACCTGAGGCGTATGCTGTTTCTGTTGATGCTTCAACTGTAACTGTATAACTTCCGTATACTCCGCTTCCGTCGAGGGCGGTTGCTGTAATTGTCGCAGTTCCTGCTCCCTGACCTGTTACAACTCCGTCTGCTACGGTTGCAACTGCAGTAGCGTCAGAAGTCCATTTTACGCTCTTTTCTGTTGCTTCATCCGGGCTTACCGTAGCCGTAAGAGTAACAACATTTCCGACTGTGATCGTACCGCTTGTCGCGTTGTCAGAATCCGTTACAGAAATTGAACTTACATTTGTGAAGCTTTCGAGAGACTCAACTTTAACACCGTGAATCCAGCCAGCACCAGTAAATGTTATAGTAACTGTTCCAGCAGCGTCCGTTAAATAATAAGCAGATGGAGAAACCTCGCTACCGTCTGATGTAACTTTTGTTGAATCATAAGTTGCAAGAGTGTTTGTTCCGTCAGATACAGTGCAAGGCGCACCGTTTCCATACGCGCAGCCTATAAGCGTGATTTTTGACATTCCGCTTACAGTAATTGCGATTGTGTCGTCAGCAGAAGCCGCAAGTCCATGACCTCGTCCGTCCTGCTCAAGACCTGTTGCTACAACAAATCCGTCAGAAGATGTATAGACATTGTCTGTAACCGTAACGCCCATAAGACTGTATGTTCCGCTGGCGCCGGTAGCAGCTGCTACTTCTTCCCATGTTGCAGTAAAGTCGCCGGTTTTTGTTACTTTAATTTCAGTAATGTAATCGTCAGTAGTGTTTATTACGTTTACCTTCAGGTATTTTTCATTTTCAGAAATTGTAGCACCTGCAGTCTTGTAAAAGTTAAGGCTCTTTATTTCAGAACCGAGAACAATACCCGTCGTGCTTCCGTCGTAAGTATAAGTCTGTGTTGTTTTTGCATCGTCTTCGGCAAATGCCTGAGATGTTCCGCTTCCGATTGCATAAACACATTTATGTGCAGCATTTGTAGAAATAGAAACAGTAGAAGCACCCTCTACAGGAAGGTAAAGCACAACGTTTCTCGTCTGCATTTTTTCAGCACTTTTTAAGCTCATCTTTCCAGTTGCAGTAATAATTCCTGTTTCGACAGCTGAATTAACTGCAAGACCATCCCATAAGCCTGCGCTACCGCTCTGTATATCAGTCTTCATGCGGTAAGAAGCAGCTTCCGGAAGCCATACTGCGACTGTATCAGAAGCGGATACGGTTGCAGTTCCGGCTGTTGCGGCTTCGTAAGCATCTGATTTTGCTGTGATTGTCGCTTCTGAAACACCGTCACCAACCCAGACTCTTACAGTTGAATCTCCTTCTTCTGTCGGAGTTACTGTTACTGTCGTTGCAAGTGCCTGTGTTGAAGCATCATAGAAAAGAACATTTTCATCTGTGCTTGTAAGAGTATACGTTCTGTCAGTTGTGTCAGCCGGTTCAAATGATACGGTTGCAGTCGTAAGACCATATTTTGCAACGGTAGAATCTGCAAGAGAAACTGTTACTGCAGTTGCAGTAACTTCTTCAGGAATAACTTTAATCTGTGCAGTGTCCGTAGAACCGTTAGAGCCTGTGACTGTGATTGTTACAGTTCCGTTTACTTTCTCTACAGTTGTAACAAGACCGTCTTCGCTTACAGTTGCAAGTGTTTCATCAGAAGATTTATAAGTGTAAGTAAGATC
>CAVJKK010000002.1:0-23206 GCA_963649855.1 Anaerovoracaceae bacterium | reverse complement strand
TTATAATATGCGTTCAATAATAAAAAAAACGGAATTGAATTCAAGCACAGAACCAGCGGACTAGCGCACGAAAAGCGATTTTACGAGAGGTTCGAGTTCAACAAAAAGAGCCGTAAAAAGCACCGCCGGCAGATAGTTTGCAGTCTTTATTTTTTTGATTGCCATGATGTTTAGACCGATGAAAACAATCAGAAGTCCGCCGCTTGCAGTAATTTCGTCAAGAAGGATGTCCGTAACGAAAGGCGCAACCCACACAGACAGAAGCGTAAGCGCCCCCTGATAGATAAAAATTGCCAGCGCGCTGAAAGCCGTTCCAACTCCCATAGCTACAGCCATTCCGATTGCGATAAAACCATCAAGAATCGACTTGAGCATGATTATGGAATAGTCGTGTTCAATGCCAGCCTTAAACGAACCGATTATCGCCATCGCACCGACACAGAAAAGAACGGAAGCGTTCAGAAAGGCATAGGCAAAGTTTTTCTTCGGTTTGCCAGCTGAAAACTCCGCCGTGCCGTTGTTGATTTCGTTCGCAGTTTTTACGGAATCTTCAGACTCCTGCTTAAAAAGCCGCGCCAGAGCCTTCCCCACTTTCAGGACAGCGCCGTCAATATCGAGCAGAGTTCCCGTAATTCCGCCGAGGATAACGGCAAGTGCAAGGTAAACGACGTTGTGATATTTGAGCGCCATCTGGATTCCCATGATGAACGTTACGCCGCCACACGCAAAAGTAATGGAATCAGTAATTTTCTGCGGGATTTTTCTTGCAAAAAAAACACCTATGAGAGAACCAAGAACAATAGCAGCGCAATTCATCAAAACAGCAGGCATAATTTTTTCCTTATTTTCAAGGGTGACTTTTCTTATTCACATTCTGAGGAATGTTTCCCAGAAGCACAAATCATTACAAATAAAAAAAAGGACTGTCCGTATTGAACAGTCCTTTGTAGAATTGCGGAGAAGCTGACTTGAACAGCCACGACTTGCGTCACCAGCACCTCAAGCTGGCGTGTCTACCAATTCCACCATCCCCGCGTGTGATGATCATATTATCTGAAACCGAAAAATCAGTCAATAAGCAAAACATATTTTTTTGAAAAATTCTCAAAAAAATCAGTTTAAGCCACCCTGTTTTACCTGGAAGTGCGCAAATTCCATGCTGAAACTTGCTCTTCCCTGCGTTACGGAACGCAAAGTCGTTGAAAATCCGAACATTTTTGCCATCGGGGCGGTACAGTGAATTATTTCTCCGGTAGATTTAGAATCCTGACCACTGATAATTCCACCGCGCTGCGTTATCTGGCTGATTGCTTCACCTACAAACTCAACAGGACACGTAATGTCTACGTTCATTACAGGCTCTAAGATTACAGGGCTTGCCTTGCGGGCTGCTTCATCAAAGGTCTGGGCGGCACAGGCAGTAAATGCAAAAGGCGTGCCGGTAAGTTCGTTGTAGTCAATTTTTGTAACCGTTACGCCGACATCTGCACAAGGGTAGCCGTACTGAATTCCCGAAGCGAAGGAATTTTCAATTCCCGTCTTTATTGCATCGTAAATCTCGTCCGGAATTTCTCCGCCGTGAACAAGGCAGTTATAGGTATTGCCTTCTCCCTGTTCGTTCTTTCTGATTTTTAGGGTGAGTCCTGCAAAATTGTCTTTTCCTGCAAGATTTTTCTCCCATACGCTCGATTCTTCCGCTTCAACGCTTACGGATTCACGGTAAGTAACGCGAGGAGCACCGACATTTGCCTTAACGCCGAAATCATCCTTCATTCTTGTAACGAGAACATCAAGGTGAAGTTCGCCCATTCCGCTGATAATCAGCTGACCGGTTTCTGCGTCTTCATGGCTTGTAAAAGTCGGATCTTCACGGCTCATCACGGCAAGGGTTTCTGTCAGTTTGTCTTTGTCAGAAAGAGTTTCCGGTTCAATGGCAACAGAAATTACAGGTTCAGGGAATTTCAGGCTTTCAAGCAGAACCGGCATTCCTTCAGAACCGAGAGTATCCCCCGTAGAAGCAAGTTTCAGTCCTACGAAAACGGCAATATCTCCCGCACTTACGCTGTCCATCTGCTCCATTCGGTTTGCATTTACACGAAGGATTCTGTTTACGCGTTCACGCTTTTTCTTGCCTACATTGAGGTACTGGCTTCCCGCAGTGAATTTTCCGGAATAGACTCGCACAAAGCAGAGCGCTCCCATGTCCTTATCCTGCTGAATCTTGAACACAAGTCCTAAAGGCATTTTCTTTTCATCGCATGGAACTTCAACTTCTTCTTCCTTGTCTTTTTTAATATGAAGACCTTTAGCAGGCGGAACATCCGTCGGGCACGGAAGATAATCGATTACGGCGTCAATCAGCGGCTGAACACCCTTGTCGCGGCGCGCTGAACCGAGTACGCACGGAACTACAGTCCGCGCAATCGTACAGCGGCGGAGGGCGGTTTTGAGCATTTCATTCGTAATTTCACCGCCTTCAAGGTAAATCATTCCAAGTTCATCGTCCGCAGAAGCAACGTCGTCGATAAGTTTTTCACGCCATTTCTGCGCTTCGGCAAGACGTTCTGAAGCAATGTCTGATTCCGTAAAAGTTTCGCCTTCATCTTCTTCATTCCAGCGGATTTCCTTCATTTTGATCAAATCAATCAGCCCTTCAAAATTTTCTCCCTGACCAATCGGAATCTGCAGGGCAACGGTATTCGCACCGAATTTTTCCCTTACATCGTTAATTGAATAGAAGAAGTCTGCGCCGATTCTGTCCATTTTGTTCACGAAACAAAGGCGCGGAACATTAAAGCTGTCTGCCTGTCTCCATACGGTTTCCGTCTGCGGCTGAACTCCGTCAACGGCACAGATAACGGCAACTGCCCCGTCAAGAACGCGGAGAGAACGTTCAACTTCTGCCGTAAAGTCAACGTGACCCGGAGTGTCGATTATGTTGATTGTGTAACCGTTCCACTGCGTCGTGATTGCAGCCGAAGCGATTGTAATGCCACGCTCCTGTTCCTGCTTCATAAAGTCCATTGTTGCGGCGCCGTCATCAATTTCGCCGATTTTATGAATTTTTCCGGTATAAAAAAGGATGCGCTCTGTCGTCGTAGTTTTTCCAGCATCAATATGCGCCATAATTCCGATGTTGCGCATTTTTGAAAAATCAAGTGCCATTGTTGTTTCCTAAAAATTAAAAATTTCAGCCGAGATTATACCAAAATCAAAAGCCACTAACAACGGGAAAGTAAAATCAGGCTGGTTCAATTTCGTCAAGAGTTGAAAAGATTTCCGTGCACAGTTTTTTTATTTCTTCCGCCGGCTGAATCTGGTCGGGAACCATAATCACGTTTAGTCCCGCGTTGTATGCAGAGAGAACGCCGTTCGGACTGTCTTCCACCGCTGCACATTCTTCAGGCTTTAACTCAAGGCTTGCACACGCGTTTATGTAAATTTCAGGATCGGGTTTTGAATGTTTTACGCTGTCGCCGCAGGTCAAAGTCTTAAAATAGTTTATGAGACCCGCGTTAGTAAGCTGCCGCTCAACGGAAGAACGTCTTGTAGAACTTGCAAGCGCAAGCGTGTAGCCTTTATTTTTCAAGCGTTTTAAACATTCTTCCGCGCCGTGCATCTTTTCAAGTCCGTCCGACTGTTCAACCTTATAGAACAGGGATTTTGCGTAATCGTACCATTCGCGGGCGTCAAAATTACCGCCGGCGTCACCGCTTCCCCAGAAATTCTGCAGAGTACGCAGGGTGTCCTGGGAAGCCTGCCCCACGCATTTGTAATAAACCGTATCGACGTCACTCAGATCGCGTTCCTGAGCCGCAAGACGCCAGCATTTTTTGCACAGACTTTCCGTATCAAGAAGAACGCCGTCCATATCAAAAATAAAAGCCTTCACATTTTTCATAATCAGTGATTTTAGGCTATCTTAAAAAAATCGGCTACAGTTTGTATGAAAGTTTTTTTTTAACTTCAAATAGCCTCCCGTCAAAAAACTGCCACGAACCGCCTGATTTCGACGGGCTCAATCGGCGCAAATGCAAGACTGCGCCACGGACGGCGCTAAAGACTGCCCCCCCCGCAAGAAATGCTGCGCATTTCTTGGACCGCGACAGGACGTCGCGCGCCCTCCCTACGCCTTTTTTCATAATTCACACAATATTCAAAAACTCGACATTCAGGCTAATAACAATTGTCCATTGTTAAAAAGAATGTCAAATATGTTTCTACTTTCAATTTTTTATAAAAAAGTCAAAAAATCGGGCATGCGCTATTGACACTTTTTTTTAATACTTATAGATTATTGGAACATTCACATTCCCCGATTGTGTAATGGTAGCACTTCAGATTCTGGTTCTGACTGTGGGGGTTCGAATCCTCCTTGGGGAATAAAACAAAGGCTGGCTCAAGGGTCAGCCTTTTTAGTTGAGGCTCCATCGAATATCGGTTAAGTTCATCGCCCTCTCAAGGCGGAGAGACGGGTTCGACTCCCGTTGGAGCTAAAGAAAATTTTAGTCTGAAGACACCTTGCCGGGTGTCTTTTTTTTATCGGGAACGAAAAATGGAGTCGAACCGCGCAGCGAGCGCGCCGGCAGACGAAAAGGTGCCACGGATGGCACCGGCAGCGAGCGGAGACGACCTGGCGGGAGCAAACACGAAGTTTGCGACCAGAGGGTTTCGACTCCCGTTGGAGCTAAAAAATCTTGCAAAACCTTCGATTCTTCCTTAAAATCTGAAATTATGAATCAGCTGACAGGCACCGTTTTAAGCGGGTCAAACAACGTTTTTGATGTAGAGTCGTTTTCCGAAGAAGACGGCAGTTTTATAGTGCGCTCGTGTGCCTTAAAAAGCAAAAGACTGAAATCCGACAAAAAATATTACAATCCCCTTGCTCCGGGCGACATCGTTGAAATTGAACTCGACAGCCTCGAAGACAAAAAAGGTCAGATCACGGCTTTAGTTCCGCGCAAAAATGAATTCGTACGCTGGAACGTAAAAGGCCGCTCCCCGCAGCTTCTTGCAGCAAACCTTGATTACATAATTCTTGTTACGACTCCAGGCGAACCAGACTTCAGACCGCGCTTTATCGACCGCGAACTTGCACAGGCTGAACGTCAGGGAATAGAACCTCTCATCCTCATAAACAAATGCGACCTTCCGTCAGCGCAGGACATCGATTTTTTAAATCAGGTGAGCATCTGGGAAAGCCTCGGCTACAAGGTGATGAAAATTTCCGCAAAAACCGGGGAAGGCATGGTTGAATTTGCAAACCTGATTCAAAATAAACTCAGCGCACTTGTCGGTCAGTCCGGCGTGGGAAAATCCTCCCTCGTAAACGTCCTGGACAACACGGTAGTCCTTAAAACCGGCAGTCTTTCAAAAAAATACGGAAAAGGCAGTCACACCACGACAAAAGGCACCCTCCTGCACATAAAACTGAACGAATCCCTGACCGGCGGAATCCACGGACCGGTAGCTTCGATAATCGACACTCCAGGCGTACGGCGCTTTGTCCTTCACGGAATAGAATCGAACGAACTGGCACTCTACTTCCGCGAAATGGCACCTCTCGTCGGAAAATGCAACTTCGGCATGAGCTGCACCCACACTTCAGAGCCGGGCTGCAAAATCCTTGAAGCAGTCTATTCAGGCGTGATAAGCGAAGAACGGTTTGACAGCTGGAAAAGAATCTCCGAAGAAATAAAGACAGGCAACTGGGCAGACTAAATGTGGCATCAGAAAACACTTGAAGACCTTGCATATTTCAGAATCCGTGACAGCATTGCAGGCTTTTGTGCGGGGGAAGAATCACGGGAACTCTTAAAGACAAAACTTCCGCTCACGCAGACAGACAAAATCGAAGAATTAAAAACCTTAAGCCGCGAATGGGAACGAATCTTAAATGCAAAAACAAACGCTGCAATCAAAGGGTGGGAGCCGGTTCATTCATTCTTAAAATTTTTAAAGGTTGAAGGCACGACTCTCGAACAGAATCAGCTTTTTGCAGTCTTTCAGTTCGTAAACTCGGCACTCTCTGCGGAAGAAGCAATAAATCTTGCATCAAAAACCCTGAGCGTAAAGCACCTCCTTTCACTCCGCCAGACGATGAGTCTTTCAGAACTGAGAGCCGTTCAGAATGAAATCTCAAGGGTTTTAGACAAAGACGGGCAGTTAAAGGATTTACCGGCACTGAGGGAAATCCGCGCGAACATCGCCAGAATCCACGCAGAAATCGCAGGTGCGCTCAAAAAATACACGAGCGATTCAAGCCTTTCTTCCGTTCTTGCAAGCAACGTTCCGGCATTCCGGGCAGACAGACAGGTTCTTGCGGTAAAGGCAAACCAGCGCACGAGGATTTCAGGCATCGTGCACGAGGTGAGTTCTTCGGGGCAGACGATTTTTATCGAGCCGGATGAAGTTGTCCGCAAAAATAACGAACTCATTCAGGAAGAATTTCACCTTCAGAGCGAAACAAGAAAGATTTTCACGGAACTTACGGCTAAAATTGCCCCGTACGCAGAAAACATCCGCACTTCACTAAAAATTTTAATCAAACTCGACCAGACCTGCGCTTCAGCCCGCTGGGGAATCCAGAACAGCTGTACCTATGCTTTAAGCTGCGTGCAGGATGACGGTTCAACCCTTCCGCCGGCTTTGATTGAAGCGCGCCACCCTCTTTTAGGCGAAAAAGCAGTTCCGATTGACATGAAATTCCTTGAGGGCAAGACCGTTTTAATCATCACGGGACCGAACACCGGCGGAAAAACCGTAAGCCTCAAGACCTTTGCACTCTTTGCGCTTTTAAACCAGACAGGTTTTCCACTTCCGGCAAAAGAAGGAACGCGTCTTCCCGTTTTTAATTCACTTTTTGCAGACATCGGCGACGAACAGTCCATCGACCAGAGTCTTTCGACTTTTTCTGCCCACATGAAAAACATTGCAGCAGCCGTAAAGCGCGCAGACGAAAAAAGCCTCGTCCTGCTCGACGAACTTGGCAGCGGAACAGACCCGCAGGAAGGCGGCGCAATCGGAATGGCAGTTTTAGACCAGCTCATAGAAGCAAAAGCCTTTGTCTTAGTCACGACGCACCACGGAATCTTAAAGAATTACGGCTACACGAACGATTCATGCATAAACGCAAGCGTAGATTTTGACAGCAGCACGCTGAGCCCGAATTACCGTCTTTTAATGGGAGTTCCGGGAGAAAGCCACGCCCTCGACATAGCAAAGCGCTCGGGACTTCCGGCAGCAACGGTGGAAAAGGCAAAATCCTACATAAAAAGCGAACAGGCAGACGTAAGCACGCTCATAAAAGGACTTACGGAAAAACACGCACAGGCTGCAAGGCTTGAAAAAGAAGCAAAATCGCGCGAAAGGCTGCTTGCAGAAAAAGAACTGAAATTCCAACAGAAAATGCTGCGACTTCAGGAGCGCGAACTTGAAATAAAGGAACGCGAACAGCGGGAATCAGGCATCTTTGTAAGCGAAACCCGGAAAAAACTCGAAAACCTCGTACGGACTCTGCGCGAAGGCGAAATCACGCGGGAAAAGACGCTGAGCGTAAAGCAGTTTTTAAGCGAACTGACAGGTCAGGTTGAAGAAAGCGAAAAATCACTTGAAGAAGAAAAACTGCGCCTTGAAAAACAGAAGGCAGAACTCGAAGAAAAAATCAGGAATGAATCAGTCCGTGCAGAAAACGGCATGCTCATAAGCAAAGCCGGCTCAAAGCACGAAAAGACGTCTTCAAAAAAATCAAGAAAAAAGCTGAGCAACACGGAAGCCCTCGCCCTCGCAAAAAACACCTACACGCAGGAAGAAGCAGACAAACTCAGTGCCCTTGCAGGCTCTTCCTTTGTGACGAAAATGCGAGAATTCACGGGACCGCTGGAGTTTGCAGAGGGGGCAGAAGTCCTCCACAGGCTTACAAAAACGCGCGGAACCCTTATAAACATGACGAAAAAAGGCGTGTGGTCGGTTCAGTTAGGTTCAATCCGAATGGAAGTAAAGGAAAAAGACCTTGAACTCGTAAAGCCATCGTCAGTAAAAGCAATGGTAAGCGTTGAACTTGCGGCAGATGCAGCAGGACAGGCAAAGCCGGTATTTGAACTCCGCCTTCTGGGAATGAGGGAAGAAGAAGCGATAAAGGCGCTTGCGCGCCAGCTTGACCTGTGCCAGATTCACAGTTTCAAAAACTTTTCGATTATTCACGGCAAGGGAAACGGCATTTTACAGCAGTCCGTGCAGAATTATCTGGCGCAATATCCCGCCGTAAAGGATTTCCACTATGCCTCCCCGGAAGACGGCGGCTTCGGAAAGACATACGTCGAATTAGAGTAGATTAGTTTCGACATCGCGCCGATTGTTATTTTCGGTTTCCTGTTTCGGCGTCATGCCGATTACTGTTTTTGTTTTTGTCTTTCGGCGTCACGCCGATTCCAGCTTTTTGCGTTTTTGTCTTTCGGCGTCATGCCGATTGCTGTTTTCCTGTGTTTTCGCCTTTCGGCGTCATGCCGATTGCAGATTTTCGCGTTTTCTCGTTTCGGCATCATGCCGATTGCCGTTTTTTTGCGTTTTCTCGTTTCGGCGTCACGCCGATTGCTGTTTTTCGTGTTTTCGCCTTTCGGCGTCGCGCCGATTGAAGTTTTCGATTTCATCTTTCGGCATCACGCCGATTGAAGTTTTCACTTTCATCTTTCGGCATCGCGTCGACTGATTATTTGCTCGGATTAAAGCTCACGGTTCTCAGGACGTCGCCGAAGACACCGGCTGCCGTAACGCCCGCCCCTGCTCCGTATCCGCGGACTGTCAGAGGAATCGGCGTGTAGCGTGCAGTTTCAAATACGAAGGCATTTTCACCGCCTTTTACGCCGTACAGAGGGTCTTCTGCGCCTACTTCAAGCATTCCGACAGAAACCCTGCCGTCTTTGATTGAAGCGCCCATCCTCAAAACCTTGCCCTGTTTTTTAAGTTCCTTCATTTTTGCGTCAAAGTAAGAATCAACATCGCTCAGGCGTGCCATAAACTCGTCGACAGTTCCTTCAATTGAAAAATCTTCCGGGAAAATTGAATTCATTTTTATGTCTGCAAGTTCAATTTCAATTCCGGATTCGCGTGCAATGATAAGCGCCTTGCGCGCAACGTCCGTACCCTTAAGGTCATCGCGCGGATCAGGCTCCGTAAAGTGCATTTCTTTTGCTTCTTTTACGGCTTCGCTGAACTTCTTGCCTTCGTCAAGTTTTCCAAAGATATAGGAAAGAGAGCCCGACATGATTCCGGTAAATCCGACGAGGGAGTCACCCGATTTAAAGAGATTCTGCAGGGTATCGATGATTGGAAGTCCCGCACCGACGTTTGTTTCGTAGAGGAAGCGCACGTGATTCTTGTTTGCAGTTTCGCGCAGCTGCTTGTAATAATCCATGCTCATAGAATTTGCGCGCTTGTTCGGCGTTGCGATGTTCATTCCCGCGTTCAGGATGTCAAGGTAGCGTTCAGGAAGGTCATAGCTTGCGGTACAGTCAACGAAAATCGGATTTAAAGGCTTTGTTTCCTTTACAAACTTTAAGATTTCATCAAGATTCGTCTTTTTGCCGGATGCCTTCACCTTGCTGCGCCAGTCCGTAAGGTCAAGCCCGTTGCCGTCTAAGAGCATTCCGCTCAGAGTTGAAATGCAGCAGACTTTTATGTCGATGTTCTGTTTTTTGAGCTTTGCCTGCTGGTCGTGAATCTGGTCAAGAAGCGCGCCGCCGATTGTTCCTGCCCCGAAGGCAAAAACTTCAATCGGCTGGGTTGTGTTAAAGAAAAAGCGGTGGGTTGTCTTTACGGCGATGTCCCCGTATTCTCCCGCAATTACCGTAGAAATTGAACGTTCGCTTGAGCCCTGCGCAATTGCAAGGATGTTGATGCTGCGGCTTGAAAGCGCGTTGAAGAATTTTCCTGCAACCCCGCGGTTCTGTTTCATTCCATCGCCGACAATCGAAACGATTGCGCAGTTTTCAATCACGCTCACGGGGTTGATTACGCCTTCGCGGATTTCAAAGGCAAATTCTGCTTCGAGGACATCTTTTACTTCAACCGCCTGGCTCTGCCTTACGCAGAACGAAATCGTGTATTCGGAGGATGACTGTGTAATCAAAAGCATGCTGATTCCGGCACGGCTTACGGCTGCAAAGATGCGGCTTGCGATACCGGTTTTGCCTTTCATTCCGCCGCCGCTCACTGAAACAAGCGCCGTATTCTTCAGACATGAAATTCCGCAGACAGGTCCGACTTTTTTTTCTGATTCAAAAGGACCTTTTCCGATTCTCGTTCCGCGCGCAGAAGGATTGTGTGAGTTCAGGCTCCACGCTTCAATTCCTTTGGCAACGAGAGGAGCAAGGGTTTTAGGATGAAGGACTTTTGAGCCGAAGAAAGAAAGTTCCATCGCTTCTTCGTATGTCATGTCGTCAACTAAGATTGCGTCGCTTACGACGCGTGGGTCAGCAGTGTAGATTCCGTCAACGTCCGTCCAGAATTCAACTTTTGAAGAAGAAAGCGCAGAACCGATGATTGCGGCAGAAAAATCTGAACCGTTGCGGCCTAAAAGCCCCATCTTCGGTTCGTCTTCCGGGTGGGCTGTCCATGCGCACACAAAGCCCGGAAAAAGGAGAATCCGCGCCTGTCCACATTCAGCGCCGTCGCGGTAAGGTCCCAGGGCATCGCTCGTGCGGGCGTAGTCAGGGTCGCTTTCTTTCTGATTTCCCGTTCCGAAGATGAATTTGCGGCTGTCTAAGACGAGCACGTTCTGTTTTTTTGCAAGAAGAATCGCATTTACGATCGGAACGCAGCACAGCTCTCCCATTCCCATAATGCGGCAGTGGATTGATTCAGGACATTCCCCGAAAGAGGCAACGCCGGCAAGGAGTTTTTCAAGTTCAACGAAATTCGCTTCGATTTTTGCCATCGTGTCCGCAGCGTTAAAGCCCTTTACGGAAGACTGAAGTTCGGCACAGATGTCTTCGTGAGTTTTTTTGATTGCACTTACAAAGTTTGAAGGCACAGCCCCCTGAACACAGCCGTCAATTGCAGCCTGCAGGGCATTTGAAACCCCAGCCACCGCCGAAACGACAACGCTGATACGGTCAGTTTTTGCCCTTCCAGTCATAATTTCAACAGAATCAAGCATTCTGCGGGCAGACCCCATCGATGTACCACCAAATTTCAATGTCAGCATAAAAACCTCAAATCAGCGTGAATGTCGCTAAAAATAAATTTCCGTAATTATAGTGAAATAAAAAGTCAGTTACAACAAAGAGAATTTTTCAGGACAGGCGCAGTCTGCCGGTTATTTGCCTAAAAAATCCCAAAGTGGTAGACTTTTCTGGCTTTATCAAAACGGCTGCTGAACACAGAAGCAGACAGCCCCGACAATTTTTTCTGGAGTTTATTTTATGAAACCAACACTACTCGTACTTGCAGCAGGAATGGGAAGCCGCTACGGCGGAATCAAACAGATTGATACAGTAGGAAAGAACGGCGAATGTCTTCTTGACTACGCTGCTTACGACGCAAAAAAATGCGGTTTTGGAAAAATCGTTTATATCATCCGCAAAGACATTGAAAAAGATTTTCGCGAACGTCTCTTTGACAGAATCGCAAGGAACATGGACGCAGAATACGTTTTCCAGTCACCTGAAAAACTCTTGACGGCAGAAGAATACGCAAAATCACAGAGCGCAGACCGCAAAAAACCGTGGGGAACGCTCCACGCCCTTCTCTGCGCAAAAGACGCCCTCAACACGCCGTACGCAGTAATCAACGCAGACGACTACTACGGACGCTCTGCATTTGAAACGCTCGGAAAATACCTTTCTTCAGTCAGCAACGACTGCACGGAACACGCAATGGTAGGCTACATCTTAGGCAAGACGATGAGCCGCAACGGTTCGGTAAGCCGCGGAATCTGCCAGACAAAAGCCGGCTACCTTGAATCAATCACGGAAAACACAAAAATCTACTACACCGGCGAAAACTTCAGCGGAGACAGGATTGAATCTGAACTCAACGGCAAAATCTATCCGCTCACGGGAAACGAAACCGTCAGCATGAATCTTTTCGGCTTTACCTCGGCAGCCTTCGGCGAATTTGAAAATTACTGGGATTCATTCAGAAAAGAAAACCTCGAAAGTCCGAAAGCAGAAGCACTTCTCCCTGTCGCTGCAAGCCAGATTATCAAAGACGGCAAAGGCAAAATCAAGGTGTTCACTTCGGAAGAAAGCTGGTTCGGCATGACTTATGCGCAGGACAAGCAGGTCGTAAAAGACGCAATCGCAGACAAAATTGCCGGCGGTTACTATCCTGAAAAACTCTGGGAAAAATAATTGAAACTCCTGACACCAATCCGCTCAGAAAAAGTCTGGGGCTACGAAGATTGGATTGCTTCAACCCACAAAGACGGCGCCCAGAAAGAATTCGTTGAACTGGTAAAAGACTACCCTCTTCTCGTAAAAATCATTCAGGCGAACGACACGCTTTCAGTGCAGGTTCACCCGGACGACAAAACAGCCGTAGAACTCGAAGGAAAAGGCGCGCGCGGTAAAACGGAATGCTGGTTTGTCTTAGACGCAGCCCCCGGCGCAAAACTGATTTCCGGCTTGGAAGAAAATTACTCATCGCAGGAACTTGAAAAAGCGATAAAGGAAAACACACTCCAGAATCTTCTCAACAGCGTAGAAGTAAAGAAAGGTGATTTTGTTTTCATTCCGTCTGGGACAGTGCATGCAATCGGCGGCGGGTTAAGGCTTCTTGAAGTACAGCAGAGCTGCAACATCACGTACCGGCTTTACGACTGGGGACGACCGCGGGAACTTCACATAGAAAAAGGCTTGAAGTCGATTAAATGCGAAAAATACACGCAGGCAAAAGCCGATGGCAGCGATTTTGACACCGCAAAGATTCAAAGTCTGCCAGCTTCGTTTGAATGCCCGTATTTTGAACTTGCCAGAAAAGAAATTTCAGGCGGATATTCATATCTCTGCCCGCCGTCATCAAACTGCGAACTTCTGTTCTGCGTAAATGCACAGAACTTAAAGGCAGGCGCAACCGCAAGCGACGGCACAAAGACAAAAATCGAAAAAATCCAGTCAGAACAGATTTTTGCCGTAGCCCCAGGCGAAAAAGTCACCCTTGAAGGCAAAGGCGAAGTAATCAGAATTAAAGCAAAATGAAAAAGGGCTGATTCCTTATTAAATTCAGGAATCAGCCCCAATTTTCTGTTTATTCTTTCCCGTTCACTTCTACAATCGTGTCCAGGGCAATTTTCATCATGTTTGTAAACGTTTTCTGCCGTTCTTCCGCGGTTGTTTCACCGCCTTTTAAAATGTGGTCGCTTACCGTCATGACTGCCATCGCGCGGCGTTTGTACTGAGCTGCGAGCGTAAAAAGTTCGGCACTTTCCATTTCGATTCCTTTAACGCCGTATTCTTTCCACTTTTTCCAGTTTTCGTTTATGTCGTAAAAAAAGTCGGACGAAACAACAGAGCCCACGCTGTAACGGATTCCCATTTTTTCTGCAATTTTATCCGCCGTCTTTACGAGCGTAAAATCTGCAGTCGGGGCAAAATGCAGCGCACCGAACCGCTGGTTCAAAAGACACGAATCAGAGCACGCAGAATTTACGATAATCGTGTCGCGCAGCTCTAAGTCTTCTTGAATTGCTCCGCACGTTCCGATTCTGATTGCGTTTTCAACTCCGTAATTCTTGAAAAGTTCTGTAACGTAAATTGAAAGCGAAGGCTGCCCCATTCCAGTTCCCTGAACGCTCACCGGCACGCCTTTGTAAGTTCCCGTGTAGCCGAACATTCCGCGAACTTCGTTGTAAAGTCTTGCATTTTCCAGAAAGTTTTCCGCAATGAACTTCGCACGCAGCGGATCGCCGGGCAAAATAACATTCTTCGCAATTTCACCATTTTTAGCAGCAATGTGAGTACTCATTTTTTTCCTCCAGATTTTCTATTTTTTCAGGCGCATCTGCCTAGCAGAAAAACGCTCCGTAAACACCGCCGGCAAGAACAATGAACACAGGGTGCAGTTTTGTCGTGAAAAGCACAAAAAGACAGATTAAGTAAAATGCAGCGTTAATCGCACTGATTGTAATTCCAGACTGCCACGTCGTAATGTCAGAGGCAACAAAAGTGGAAGTAAACGTAATCAGCGCAAGGATGATGATTTTTGCAGCCGCAACGGCAATTACCCCCGAAACAGCAGGACGCAGCGTAGAAAAAGCAGCCTGCACGCCTTTCTTTTCCGAAAATTTGCCGAAAAACTTTGCAATCACGATAATCGTAATGAGCGACGGCAAAACCTGACCAAACGTCGTAATGATTCCGCCGAAAACGCCGTAAAGTTCAGTGCCGACGTAGGTTGCAAGGTTAATTCCAATCGGTCCCGGAGTTGATTCAGAAATGGCAACCATGTTGTAGAACTTGTCCAGGCTCAGAAGATTAAGGTTTTCAACTACAATCTGCTGGATAATCGTGATTCCGACCTGTCCGCCGCCAATCGTAATCAGTCCGATGTAAAAGAACACCGCAACAAGAAGAAAAAGCCCGGGAATACTCCGGCTCATGATTTCATTACTGATAAAAGAGTAAAATGCGTCCATTATTTTGCCTCCCCTTCATTTTTTGATTCAGCAGCTTTCTTAAAATCCCCGCGGCACGCAGCAAGAATTACGCCGAGCGCACAGCTTCCGAGGATAATCCAGATTGTCCCGACGTTCAGTACAAAAATCAAAAGGAAAGAAACGACCAGAAGGACGAAGCCGAAAATGTTTTTCACGGATTTTTTTGAAAATTTATAGACGGCACTCGTAAGGATTGCAGCAACCGCAACGTTGATTCCGCGCAGGGCACGCTGAACCCACGGGATTTCCGCAAAGTTGTTGATGAAGAGCGCAATAATCGTGATTATGATGAGAGACGGAAGAACCATTCCAAAGGTTGAAATGCACGCCCCCACAACGCCCATTTTTTTGTAACCGGTAAAAGTTGCAACGTTTACGGCAATAATTCCCGGAGTTGACTGACCGATTGCAAACCAGTCCAGGAGTTCTTCACTCGTAGTCCAGCCGCGTTTTTCAACCAGTTCAAGTTCCAGAATAGGAAGCATCGCGATTCCGCCCCCAAAAGTGCACAGTCCCACCTTGAACATCACACTGAACAGTTCCCATAAAAGTTTCAGTTTTTCTTTCATTTTTTTCTATCCCCGCCTTGACGGCTCAAGTTTTTGAATTATGATTGGTATAATATCAATTCTTGGAGGAATATTGAATATGGCTAAAAAAGGAAAAAGTAAGGATTACTTCGGATTGCCGTGGCTCGTAAGCGTTATTCTTGCGCTGTGTCTCGGTCCAATCATGGGAATTCTGACGAGATTTTCAGAAGGAAAAATCATCGCAGGCATTTTAAGACTTTTCTTCGGCTGGAACTTAGTCTGGTTAATCGACTTCATTCTGGTACTGTTCGGCAAACCAATTCTCAGAATCGTAAACTGCTAGAACAGAAGCCACATTTTAATAAAAATAAGCGCCAGGCTTTATGGGTAACTGTCAAACAGCCGTAGCCGGGGTTCTGACCACGAACGCGTCTTGAGCTTGTCTCAATCACGCGGCTCGTGGACATGGTTCCCGGCGGGGAGGCTGTTTGAAGTTATACATTCACTTCCCGGCGCTTATTTTTTATCTTGCGTAGAGGCAGTTCATTTCTTTCAGCCATGCGCATTTTTCTTCTGCAATTTCCCCGTAGAGCATGTCGTTTCTCATTCTCCACGCCCAGTTGGCACAGGCAACGCCCGGAGTGTTCATTCTGCAGTCAGAACCGAATCCGTATAAATCCTGCAGCGGAACAATTGCAAAGCCGGCAACACTTCCAAAACACAGTGCAACCATTTTTCTGCAAAGTTCACCATTGGAGCGCAGAACATAGGCTTCGTCACGGCAGACTTTTCTTCCCTCAAGGTAGCCTGCAACAAGGCAGAGCGTTTCGTCGTTCATAGCGTTGAGAGAGCCCTGCACGGTGTCGTTGTCGTGAGTTCCTGTGTAGGCAACGCAGTTTGAAGAATCAAAATTGTGCGGAAGATAAGCGTTCACTAAGGCACCTTTTTTTTCTTCCCCGCAGTCAAAGCCGAACTGAAGGATTTTCATTCCCGGTAAGCCGGTCTTATTTCTGAGCGTGATTACAGTTTCCGTAAGCTCTCCCAGGTCTTCAGCAATCAGCGGCAGGTCGCCGAGTTCATTTTTTACCGCCTTAAAGAAAGCAAGTCCCGGACCTTTGCACCACTTTCCGTTCCGGGCAGTTTTTGAACCGTTTTTCACAGCCCAGTAAGAATCAAACCCGCGGAAGTGGTCAATGCGCACGTAATCAACGAGTTTTAACGTCTGCTTAATGCGCTGAATCCACCAGTCATAGCCGTTTTCTGCCAGCGTCTTCCAGTCATAGAGGGGATTTCCCCAGAGCTGCCCCGTCGGGCTGAAATAATCCGGCGGAACGCCTGCAACCACAAGCGGCTGAGCATTTTTATCAAGCTTAAAGTATTTCTGATTTGCCCACACGTCCGCCCCGTCCGCACTTACGAAAATCGGAATGTCCCCGATAATCTGCACGCCTTTTGACAGCGCGTATTCGTGGAGGGCATTCCACTGTGCGAAGGCAAAAAACTGTGTCACCTTCGTTGCCGTGATTTCTTCTTCGTGAGATTTTTTCCATTTTGAAAGGGCAGTTTTATCCCGCGCGCGCAGTTCCAGCGACCACGCCCTGTTCCACATTCCGTCCTTGTCGTAAAAAGATTTTATGCTCATAAAAAGCGCGTAGTCTTCAAGCCAGAAATCATTTTCAGAACAGAACTCTTTCAACGCTTTCCTAAAACCGGAATCTGCATTTTCGTACGCTTTGAGGGCAATTTTTTTCAATGCAGAAGTTTTCCAGAAAACCACGCTTCCGTAATCAACGTTTCCATCGGATTTTATGTATTCGGGCGGAAGGATGTCTTCTTCTTGAGCCAGTCCGCGTTCAAGCAAATCGTAAAAATCGATTAGAAGCGGATTGAGCGCAAACGCACTGAAAGGCTGATAGGGAGAATCGCCGTAGCCCGTAGGTCCGAGCGGAAGAACCTGCCAGAGTTTCGTGCCGGAAGCAGAAAGCCAGTCAACAAAATCAAAGGCAGGCTTTCCGATTGTGCCGATTCCCGCCGTTGAAGGCAGAGACGTCGGGTGAAGCAGGATTCCTGATTTTCTGGTGAGTTTCATACCGCACTACTCCTGTTTTTTCATCTGCGCAAACTGACTTAAAACAATCGCCGCAAACATTATGACGCAGCCGAGGATTTCCCGTCCTGAAAGAATTTTTTCTCCCATGCCGAACACTGCAAAACAGAACGCTTCGCACAAAACCGCAAAAACGCTTTCCATGCACATCAAAAGCGAAGCAATCGTTTCGTCACAGCGCTTCTGTGCAATCACCTGCAGAGTGTATGCAACGCCGCAGCTCAAGATTCCTGAATACAAAATCGGAAGTTTTGCTGACCAGATAGCGCTCACGGTCGGTTTTTCAAAGATGAACATGCAGATTACGCTGATAACGCCGCTCACAAAAAACTGAACACAGCTGAGCTTGATTCCGTCAAAATCAGGGGCAAAGCGCGCAACTAAAAGAATGTGGATTGCAAAGCAGACCGCACAGCAGAACGCAAGTACGTTTCCAAAAGTGATTGAACCGAAACCGCGCTCATCGATGCAAAGAAAATAAAGTCCCACAAAGCCCACGGCAACGCACAGCCACGTAAGGGCAGAAATCCGTTTCTTAAAGAAAAGTCCGATTAAAGGCACAATGAACATGTACATTGCCGTAATGAAGGCGATTTTTCCGGCAGAATGTCCCGGTTCTTCAAAGGCGAACTGCTGAAAATTTGACGCAACACAAAGCGCAATTCCCATCAGGCTGCCGTATTTAAGGATTTTTTTGTCTTCCTGTTTACGCTCTGCAATCTGTTCCGCCGAAAGTGAACGTGCTGATATTTTGTCTCTGATTAAAATGACTGGAATAAGTGAAATTGAACCGATTATCATTCTGACCGCATTGAAGGTAAACGGTTTTACGAGTCCGCTGCTTTCGCTCTGCGCAATGAAGGAACTTCCCCAGATAAAGGCTGTAAGCAAAAGCAATACAACGCCTGAAAATGATGTCTTTGTTTTGTCTGACATTTTAAGCCTCATTTTTTAAGAAATTATGCCCACATTGTAACGATTATCGAGTTTTTTGAAAAATGATTTAAACACAAACCGCGACAGGATGTCGCGCGCCGATAGCCAACATTTGTCAAAAACAGCATTCGGCGTCGCGCCGATAGCCAACATTTGCAAAAAACAGCATTCGGCGTCGCGCCGATAGCCAACATTTGCCGAAAACAGCCTTCGGCGTCACGCCGATAGCCAACATCGGTAAAATCTAGCCATCGGCGTCGTATCGAAATGCCGGATTCCTCACCTATTTTCTAAAGTACTTAATTTCTTTATAATTTCCCGCATTATGGACAATTTATTACAGATTAACGATTTAACGGTAAACATAGAAAATAAAACGGTCTTGAACGGGGTCAGTCTTTCCGTCAATGCAGGCGAAACTCACGTTCTCATGGGACCGAACGGGGCAGGAAAATCGACCCTCGGATATACGATTATGGGAAATCCGCGCTACAGCGTTACCGGCGGTAAAATCATTTTTAACGGCGAAGATATCACGAATCTTTCTGCAGACAAAAGGGCTGCAAAGGGGCTTTTCTTGAGTTTTCAGTCTCCGCTTGAAGTTCCGGGAATTTCCCTTGAAAGTTTCATCAGAAATGCACTCCAGGCAACGACGGGTCAGCGCGTAAAGCTTTTTCAGTTTCAGAAAGAATTAAAGGAAAAGATGGCTCTTTTAAACATGGACGAAAGCTATGCAAAGCGCGATCTGAACGTAGGATTTTCCGGCGGAGAACGCAAGAAGAGCGAAATTCTGCAGCTTTTGATGCTCAAGCCGAAACTTGCAATCCTCGACGAAACGGATTCCGGACTTGACGTTGACGCAGTCCGCACGGTTTCCAAAGGAATCGAAGAATATCAGAAATCGGTGAACGGTGCACTGCTGATTATTACGCACTCAGCAAAAATCCTTGAAAGCCTTAAAATCGACAGAACCCACGTGCTCGTAAAGGGCAGAATCGTAAAGGACAGCGGCGCAGAACTCGTGCAGCAGATCAGCGAAAACGGCTTTGAACAGTTTGAAAAATAAGGTCTAAAAATGGCAGATACAGATACTCAGTTCCCTGAAAATTCTTCTTCACCCTATGACTTTAAGTATGAAGAAAAAGGGTTTTACCGCAATCAGCAGGGACTCACAAAAGAAATAGTCGAAAAACTTTCTGAAGACAAGGGCGATCCCGAATGGATGAAAGATTTCCGGTTAAAATCCCTCGAACTTTACAATGAACTCAAAATTCCTGAGTGGGGACCGGACATTTCGGGTCTGAACATTGACGAAATTGCAACCTATGTCCGCCCGAATACAAAAATGCAGACAAAATGGGAAGATGTTCCCGACGACATAAAAGAAACGTTTGAAAAACTCGGCATCCCGGAAGCAGAACGCACTTCCCTGGCTGGGGTCGGCGCGCAGTACGATTCTGAACTCGTTTACCACAATCTTCAGGACGAAGTAGCAAAGCTGGGTGTAATCTACACGGATTTTGAAAGTTCACTCAAAGGACCGTATGCAAACATGGTCAGAGAACACTTCATGCAGCTCGTAAAGCCTTCTGACCACAAATTCGCTGCCCTTCACGGTGCAGTGTGGTCGGGCGGAAGTTTTGTCTACGTTCCGAAAGGCGTAAAGGTTGAAGTTCCGCTTCAGAGTTATTTCCGCTTAAACGCAAAAGGCGCAGGTCAGTTTGAACACACTCTCATCATCGTTGACGAAGGGGCAGACGTTCACTTCATCGAAGGCTGCTCCGCTCCAAAATACAACGTGGCAAACCTTCATGCAGGCTGCGTTGAACTCTACGTCAAGAAAAACGCGCACCTGCGCTATTCAACCGTGGAAAACTGGTCAAAAAACATGTACAACCTGAACACGAAACGCGCACGGGTTGAAGAAGGCGGCTCGATTGAATGGGTTTCAGGCTCGTTCGGAAGCCACATTTCCTACCTCTACCCGGAAAGCGACCTCGTGGGAAAAGGCTCGCGCGCAGAGTTTACGGGCGTTACTTTTGCAG
The DNA here is from genome assembly GCA_963649855.1 of Anaerovoracaceae bacterium. Lineage (GTDB taxonomy): Bacteria > Spirochaetota > Spirochaetia > Treponematales > Treponemataceae > Treponema_D. The sequence continues at coordinate 2,935 of CAVJKK010000002.1, read as the reverse complement.
GTGAAGGACAGGAACTCGACACGGGCGCAAAAATGGTTCACCTTGCTGAAAACACGACTTCCCTCATCACGTCAAAATCGCTTTCAAAGGGAGGCGGCTCTTCAATCTACCGCAGCGCGATTTACATTGGAAAAGACGCGAAGGGCGCAAAGGCAAGCGTAAGCTGCGACGGTCTCATGCTCGACAGCAAAAGCCGTTCGGACACAGTTCCCGCAATGGAAATCCACACGGGCGACTGCGACGTAGGGCACGAAGCGAAAATCGGGCGCATTTCAAATGATGCAATTTTTTACCTCATGAGCCGTGGCATTTCAGAAGAAGAAGCGAGGACGATGATTGTTTCAGGTTTCGCAAATCCGGTTTCAAAAGAACTTCCGCTTGAATACGCCGTTGAAATGAACAATCTTATCCGCCTTGAAATGAAAGGAAACATGTAAAAATGAGCAGAAAACTCTCTTATCATAACGTAAATAAAACGCCTTACCTTACGTGGAACTGGCTCAAGATGAACCGCGGCGTCCTCGAAGCAGAGATTGACGAAAAAATCGTTCCCTGCGCGAAAATCAGCGGGGCGAATGAAGGACTTGCCGTTTATAAAGATGACGGTTCGGGCTGTGCAGAAATTGCAGAACTTGAACAGAACCTGCCTTTCATGGCGCAGAGTTCGAGCACGGACACAACGGACATAATCAGTTCCCTGCGTTCCGTAAAATTTGCGCTCGTTGCTTCAAAAAAATGTGAAGAAAACGTAGTAATCGATTTTGCATTGAAAGACGGACAGACTTATTCAGGCTCGCAGATAATAATTGCAGAACCGCATGCAGAACTTACGGTAATCATGAACTACACTTCCCTTCCGTTTGACGGCGGATTCTGTGCAATCCAGACGAAAATCTGGGCAAAGGAATACTCAAAAGTCCACATCGTAAAAGTCCAGCTTCTAGGGCAGAAATACATTCATCTGGACGACCTGCAGACACTCGCTCAGGACAACGCGGAAATTGAAGTTACGCAGGTTGAACTCGGCGCAGGACAGACTTTCGCAAACGTAACGTGCACCCTTGAAGGCTTCCGCTCACAGTTTAAGAGCAGTACGGCGTACACCGCAAAAGCAGAACAGAGCCTCGACATGAATTACTGCGTAGTCCACACGGGAAAAGACACGGTCTCAGAAATGACCGTAAAAGGCACGGTTTCAGACAATGCCAGAAAACTTTACCGCGGAACGATCGACTTTAAGCGCGGCTGTGAAGGTGCAAAAGGAAACGAACAGGAAGAAACGCTTTTAGCTTCACCGACGGCAGTAAACCGTTCAATTCCGATGATTTTATGCGGTGAAGAAAACGTGGAAGGCGCGCACGGCGGAAACTTAGGCCACTTAGGCGCAGAAGAACTGTTTTATTTTATGTCGCGGGGAATAGATGAAGAGCGGGCAAAGACAATCATGACGCGTGCAAAAATCATGGAAACCGCCCGGAAAATTCCCGACGAACAGACAGTAAACCGGATAAAAAATTTTATCGGCGAAGAAGAATAGTAAGGGTGAATGCGCAAGGGATTGTAGTGGCGCCGGAGGCGTTGCGCAGCAATGAAGCGCGAAGACGCGGAACCACGGAAAGCCCGGTTTTTCTGTGGCAAAGCCACAGAAAAATGCGCCCAGAAACTATTTTAAAAGATATTCAACCGTCGTAACTACGCGGACATTTTTTTTGTCCTCAAGTCCCGGTGCGGCGTTATCGATTGAAAAAAGCCCCTGTGTTGCTTTCTTGATTTTGCCCACTTTGCTATTGGAATCGCGGGCAAACTGTTCAGCGGCTGTTCTTGCGTTTTTAGTCGCTTCGGCAATCATTTCAGGCTTGATTTCGTTCAGTTTCGTAAAATCGTAAGTAATCAGACCGTCGTAGTCGCGGCTTACGGTAACTCCGCTTGAAACGAGGCTGAAAGAATCTTCGTACGCAGATTTTACCGCACTCACCTTTGAAGAACGCACGAGAACCGTCTGCTTGCCGATGAAAGTGTAGCGCACGCGGGTCTGGTCCATGTAAGCATTCAGCGAATTGTCCGTGATTGAAGCCGGCAGAACGGAAAAATCTTCTTCCGAAAGACCGTGTTCAGTCAGATATTTTTTTACGATTTCCGTTTTGGAAAGAATCGATTTCTGCAAATCCGTCAGAGAATTGTCCCCGACAGAAAAAACAAGATTCCACACTGCAAGGTCAGCGTCAACTTCTTTTTCTGCAAGACCGCGCACGCTGACGCTTCTTTCCGGCGTAATGACATTTGAAAGCCCGAACGCAAGAATCACAGACGCAATAATCAGCGCCACCGAAATAAAAAGTCCGTTTCCTGATTTTTCCATTTTTTCCCCCTGAAAAAAAATAAAACAATGCTAAGTTTAATTATTAAAACTCTGATGTACAAGAGTAAATATGAATGTCTGATTTTACGTCATTAACTATGCCTGATTAAATACGTCAAATTTCGATTTTTTCAATTCAATCTGATTATAAAATTGCAATTCCAAGTTATGGTGCTAGAATTAAGAATGAACATAGATCATTATGATACTTCAGAGAAATGAGGAAAAAAAATGAAGAAAACAATAATAGCCTTTTTAGTACTGATTGCAAGTGTGTCCTTTATTTATGCTGGTCCTTTTGGTTTATCAAATGGAATGACCCTTGATGAAGTTACAGCAGCTTGTGATGGCAGAGTTCCTAAGAGAGTTGAAAATGATGACAGATATTTTATACAGCCGGCAAAATCCCATTCAATGTTCAAAACTTATGTAGCATGGATCAGCAAAGATTACGGACTCTATTATGTACGCGGGATTTCAGATTCAATTCAGACAAATGATTACGGAGAAGAAATTAAAAATGAGTTTTATCCTTTTGAAAACCGATTAATGAAGATTTATGGGATTCCCGTACTT
>CAVJKK010000001.1:5009-26054 GCA_963649855.1 Anaerovoracaceae bacterium | reverse complement strand
GCGCGCAGGTTTCCGATATGCGCATAGTTGTAAACCGTCGGACCGCAGCCATAAAAACCGACGTAACCGGGCTTAACCGGGACAAATTCTTCCATTTTGCGGCCCATTGTATTAAAAAGTCTGAGTGCCATATTTTTTTTCTCCAGGGCGTTCCGGCGCACTGCGCCGTCGGGCTTTTCGTGGTTCCGGCTCTCGCCTCCATTGCTGCGCAACGCGCCTTGCGCGCCACTACAATCCCTAACGCTTGTCGTGCTATAATGAATTTTGCGTATGATTTTAAGCAAATTTATCCTTCTTTTCAATGACACGGACTTTTTCCGCGGAAACATAAAACAGTGCGAAAGCCTTGCTGCACACAGCACGATGCACACCGGCGGAACGGCAGAATTCTTTTTAGAACCTTTCGATGATTCAAGCCTCATCTTTGCACTGGAAGCGGCACAAAAAAACAACATTCCGTACTTTCTGCTCGGCGGCGGAAGCAACGTCATTTTTCCGGATAACGGCCTTGATTTAGTGATTTCCACCCGAAAACTCAATGTAAATGACGGCGTAAAATCTTTCGACGAAACAAAAATTTCCTGTTCTGCAGGCACGTCGTGGGGAAGCGTCCTTGCGTTCTGCAAAAAAAACAATCTCGGCGGATTTGAACCTTTTACGTCTTTGAGCGGAACAGCTGGTGGCGCGCTTTTCATGAACGCAACGTGTTTCGGTCTGAGCGCCTCTGACAATCTTTTAACCGTAAAATATTACGACACTCAAAAATGTGAATGTGGCACTTACACCATGAACTCTGCGGACTGGGGCTATAAAAAGTCACCGTTCCAGCGTTCCCCGAAAACAGTAATTTTAAGTGCAGAGTTTTCCGTAAAAAAAGGATTTGACGCAGAACTTTCAGAAGAAATAAAACAGAAACGGATTGAGATGGGGCATTTTAAGGCGGCAAGTGCGGGTTCGGCTTTTAAAAACGTGCCTTCAAAAGGGATAATCGCCGGAAAACTGATCGACGAGTGCGGCTTAAAGGGCTTTGTTTGCGGCGGTGCACAGATTGCTCCGTGGCATGCAAATTTCATAATCAACCCGGAACAGAAAGCAACTGCAGCGGACATCGAAAAACTCGTAAAAATTGTTCAGCAGAAAGTAAAAGAAGAAAAAAACATACTGCTTGAGCCTGAAATCATCTTTGCCTGACGGCTGATTTTTGTAAACGTAAGATTTTATTTTTCCGATACTTACAAAGAGCATAAATCTTGTTATAATTCAGACAAGGCGGGTAGTGTTGTGATTCAGTTGCACTTTGTAAATTTCAGAAAAGGTTCTTACATTACGGTTGAAGGCAAGCCGAAGAATGACATTTTTTACATCATTCAGTGCGGCACGGTGCAGGTTCACAGCGAAAACTCACTGCCGGGACAGCAGGAAGAAACTTTAGGTCCCGGCGACTTCATCGGCGTAATTTCGTGCATGTCGAACCATTCGCAGGTTGATACTGTAATTGCTGCCACCGACGTTGTGTGCATTTCCGTGCGTCGCGACCAGTACCCTGAACTCATCGAAAAAAATACTCCCGTTGCCATGAAAATTATCCGTACGTTTGCAAACCGCATGCGGCTTTTAAACGAAACTTTAGTCAAGGCAACCTTGAACAATTCCGCGGCGCAGAGCCCTGAACAGCTTTTCCGCGTTGCTTCCTATTACGACCAGATCAATAAGCCGAGCATCGCAGTTTTTGCCTATTATCAGTACGTTAAGGCAAATCCTCATGGGGTAAATGTTGCCATTGCGCGTACGCGCTTTAATATCCTCCGCACAAGAAGCCGTGCCGTTTATTTTGAATCAAATCAGGATCTTCTGCGCTGCTATCCTAAAGATACGATGATTATGGCGGAACAGCAGAGCGGAACTGACATGTTCATCATTCAGGAAGGAAAAGTAAAGATTTCTAAGGTTGTTGAAGGCCGTGAAGTAACGCTTGCAATCCTTAAAAAAGGCGATATGTTCGGTGAAATGGCACTTCTTGAAAACAAGCCGCGTTCTGCCTGTGCAATCGCGGAAGAAAACTGCCGCCTCATGACCGTAAACCGCTCGAACTTCAATCAGATGGTTCAGACGCAGCCTCAGCTGATTGCCCGCCTTACGACAACCCTTGCAGAACGCCTGTTTCAGACACAGCGTCAGCTCTTGAACAGCCAGCTTCACAATCCGATTGACAAAATGCTTGATATGCTCGCCCTTCAGGTTGAAAAGAACCGCGTGCAGATTGACCCGAACAACAGAACTTCATATCAGACAGACCTTACTCCGCTTGATATTGCAACGATGTGTGGCTTGACTCAGGATGAAAAAAACATCTATGCGCATCAGTTCATGATGGATCCGCACGTAAAGATTACGCCAGACAATAAGATTTTCGTCGTTGACTGCCTTGAACTCATCAAGCAGAGCGCGTTCATCCGCAAGCAGAGCCAGCGCTAAAAGAAAGAAAGCAGGATTCATGATGAAAAAAATCGCCTTGTTTTGTTTTCTTTCAGTTTTGAGTTTTTCAACTTTCTGTCAGAGTGCTTCGCTGCCGGAAGGTTATGGTTCAATAAAACTTGGAATGGGCGTTGATGAAGTAAAGACGGAATTAAAAAAGAATGCTGACTTTATGTACCGCGGCGACCGCGACGTAAGCCTTTCCCCGCAGACAAAGCAGGTTTTAATCGAAACGGACGCCACAAAAAATCCCGATTCATTTTTTACGAGATGCTGGTTTCAGTTTGCAGACGACAGGCTTTTTTCAATCACGCTGAACCTTAACGAAAAACGCCTTTCGCACGTAAAAGTCTTTGAAACGCTTTCAAAAAAATACGGAAATCCCACCGCAATAGACCCGAAACGTTCTGCGTGGGAAAACGATTCCGTGGTGATGAGCCTCGAACGCCCGCTCACGCTGAAATACATGGACAACAAAAAGTTCCGTCAGATGCTCGAAGAAAGCGGCGTCCAGAAAACCTTTGAAGAAAAACAGACCGACGAATTTTTAGAGGGACTGTAGTTTGAAAAAAAACTACAGTGGTAATGAAACTTTATCACCCGGTTTTATATTATTTTTTTCAAACCACCCCTGCGGCACTTCCAGCGCATACCTTACGCTCACAGTGCTGACAACCGGCGAAAGCGAAAACGGCGTCATGTCAAAGATGTCGCGGATTGTGCCGGATTTATCAATGTAGGCAATCGAAAGAGGGTGAGGCGTGTTCTTCATCCAGAAACTTAAAATCTGGTCTTTTTCAAAAATGAAAATCATTCCGGTTCCGTCGGGAATCGTCTTCCGTTCCATAAAACCGTGATTGCGTTCTTCCTGCGTGCGAGCGGTTTCTGCCTTTACTGTAAAAGTCTGCCCTTCCTGCGTCGTAATCGTAAGCGGCTGAACCGGAAGTTTCTGCGCACACGACAAAAAGGTGAAAATAAAGAAAATGCCTGCCAGCGCAAAGATTGATTTTCTGTTCATTTCTGATTCTTTCCGCCTTTTTAAACGTCCATTTTCAAAAGTTCTGCTGCAGCAAGTTTGTCGTTCGGGTCGTATTCAAGAACCGTCTGAAAATACGCCGCCGCGTCTGAAGGTTTGCCTTCTTTCAGTGCAAGATAGCCGAGGTTTGAAATGATTTTTGTATTTTCCGGCGAAATTGCAAGCGCCTTCTGCAGTGCGTCTTTTGCCTTTTCAAGATTGCCCTGTTCCATAAAGCAGATTGCAAGTTCGTTGTAAGTGTCAGCCTTTTTTCCGCCTTCGAGACTGAGCGATTTTTCAAAAGCCATCTCTGCGTCCTGCCAGCGTTTTTTCTGTCTCAAGCCCCAGCCGAGCATGAACCACGCATTCCACACGTTTGGATTTTTTTCGAGGAACTGGCGGATTTCATCGAGTCCCTTGTCAATTTCACCCTTGTTGATTAAATCGTAGGCAGCCGTAAAGTGATCGTCTTCCATGTTGCGGTTGTCGATTTCGTTTATAAGTTCCTGTGCACGGTTTTTCTTGTAGAGACCGTTTTCTCCCATTTCGTCGTCGGTCATTTCGCAGGTGAGGGCGATGTAAGTTTCAAAGCAGCTTCTGGCTTCCTTGAAGTTGTGTTTTTTCAGATAGTAGAATCCCGCATTGAAAAAAGCGTCCGGAACGGCAGGTTCTGCGTCCATTGCCATCTTGTAGTAAAAAAGAGAATCCGCATCATAAGCATCGGCGTCGTCAAAAAGTCCCGAAGTCCTGTAGGAATCTGCACGCTGGTCAAAGAAAAGCGCCGTGTTCAGGATTGTTGCAACGTCTTCCGGGTCAAAACCGCGCAGCGAAGCATAGATTTCTTCTGCAAGGTCAAAGTCCTGATTTTTCGTCTTTAAGATTGCCGCTTCCGTCAGTTCTTTCTTTAAGTTCGGGCGCGCTTTCCCCAGAATTGAACGGTAGTAGAGGATGTTCTTGTTGTCGCTGTCGTAAGCCATTACGGTTAAAAGTCCAGCAAGAATCTGCTCTTCCGTCAGGGCTTTCATGTCAAAAGTGCCCGGGTCGTCCTTTTCCTTGCGCTGAACGGGGAGGGGAATCGTCGGGTCGATGTGCATTGCTTTTTCCGTGAATTTAAAATCTTCCGGAAGCTGAATAAAATAAACTGATTCGAGTGGATCAACAGGTTTCATAATTTATATTTTCCTTGAAAAAAAATTGAGTTCTCTGTAAAAAAGCGGTTATTCCGGCTGAGCGGGCTGCTGAGTCTGCTGTGCCTGCGGTTGCTGCGACTGTACCGGCTGGGACTGTGCCTGTTCCGTCTGGCTCTGAGGCTGCGCTTCCTGCTGCGGTTGTGCCGGCTGCTGAGATTGTATCTGCGCTGCCATCTTTGCCTGCATCGCCTTCTGCTGAGCCAGCTGGTCGCTTGCAGAAAGCTGGGTTTTTCTTACGGCGGTCAGAAATTTATTGATGTGAAGTTTGTACGAAATCGGCACGATTTTATCCGAAAAAGCCACACTGCACGCAACAATGTCTTTTCTGCCTTCAATTCCTTCGGAAGAAACGATTACGCCGCTCAAAGTCAAAACTTCGTCCGGGTCTTCAAATTCAAGCCTAAGCTGAACCGGTTTGTTCGCCAGAAACTGCGAAAGCCCCAAGAGGATGATTTTTGCGCCGGAAAAAGAAAGATTGCGCACAATGCAGTGACGCGGAACGTTCTGAATCGAAACGATTGCTTCTTCGCGGATAAGACCGAGCTTGCGCTTTGAGTTTTCGTCGATGAGGATGCGCTCTTCACGGCGGCGGATTGCGTTTGAATTAGCTTCGAGAAGCTGACCGACTGCTTCAATCAGGTCGTCAGGCGGACGCTGGCTGAAAGAAATCGTGATGACCGCAAGTTCATTTGAGTTCATGTACGGAACGATGTTCGTAACGTGACCCGCAACAAAAAAACTCATCACATTGTTTTCAGCCTGAAAAAAACAGAAACGCAGGTTGATTCCGCTGGTCGCCTTGTCGGCAAGAGCCTGGTATGCACCGCCCTTTGCCCCAACGATGATTTTTGCCTGCAGAAAAGAAGTTGAATTGATTATGCACGGCCACTGACCGCGGTTGCATTTAATGTAAATCTGTCTGGGATCGAGACCGAGAGCGCGTATTATGTCCTTAGAAAAAGTGATCTCGGTGTCGCGGTACTGATCATAATACCTCTGTAATACCTGTGCTGTAGCTAATCCCATAACTAGAAATATACTTTAATAAAAATTCCCCGTCAATTAAAAGAATGTTTTTTTACGAAGGCTGTTTTCAGCAAATGTTGGCTATCGGCGTCACGCCGAAGGCTGTTTTTTGTAAATGTTGGCTATCGGCGCCACGCCGAAGGCTGTTTTCAGCAAATGTTGGCTATCGGCGCCATGCCGAAGGCTGTTTTTAGCAAATGTTGGCTATCGGCGCCACGCCGAAGGCTGTTTTTTGTAAATGTTGGCTATCGGCGCCACGCCGAAGGCTGTTTTCAGCAAATGTTGGCTATCGGCGCCACGCCGAAGGCTGTTTTTAGCAAATGCTGGCTATCGGCATAACGCCGAAGGCTGTTATTCCATGCAGAAACCGAAAAATGCGGCGTTGTGGCGAAGCGGCGCGTAAGACAGCATGTTTTTGCCGTTTATGAAAAGGCTTGAAGAGCCGCCGCCGTCCATCTGCATTGCACCGGTCGCGCCGAGTTTTAAGAAAATCTGTGCACATTCGGGGTAGGAAAGTCCCTTGCTTCTGTAAGGACGTTCGCCTTCAACAACCAGAAGAAAAAGCGTTTTACCGTCTGCCGTAATTCCCGCGGCGGTACGGCTGTTCCTGCTTTCGTAAGAAAAATAAGTGAGTTCACCGTTCTGAAGAATCGTAAAAAATCCGCCGAAAGCCCAGTCGTAATCCCTGAGTTTTTCATCGTCCTGTTCTTTTAGGATGAACGCCTTCAGTGAGCCGTCATTTTCCTTTTTGAAGGCAAGTGCGCTGTATGCGGAGTTTGCTGGGGAAATCACTTTGCCGTCGGTTTTGTGAGTTCCCACGATAGTTTTTGTCTTTAAGAATCTGCCCGAAAAAGGACTTGTGTTCACGGAAACAAAACTTTCAGACTTTTCTGCAAATGCCCGCGCGGTAAGTCCGCGTTTCAATTCGCCCTGTTCTGAAGGGGAGGCGTCAATTCTGAGGTGCGGATTGGAAAGGTCGATTTTAGTGCAGTGCCAGCGCAGCGGAATGCGGTCGTCTTCAAACAGAAAATATTCGCACGCCTCGTTGACTTTCTGCCATTCAATTGAATCAGGAATGTAAGCGGAATACTCCGCCGCAACAAAAGGTTCATCGCTGATACGGATTAAGGAAGCACACCCGCAGAAAAACAGAGCTGGCAGCGCTAGAAACAGAACAGAAAAGATTTTTTTGAATTTGAACATAAAGAAGATTATAGCGGCAGGAAAAAAAACTGAAAGATGGGTTATAAAAATGTCAAACAGCCGTAGCCGAAGTCCTGACAGACACGGTGGTTGAGCTTGTCGTCCGAAGGCACAAGCGAAGCGCAGTAACTACCAGTATGCTTGATTTGTACCAAAGGTACACAGGCTCAATCGGCGCGGTTGTTTTTAAGCTGTTTGAACTTGTGTTATTTAGAAAACGTATTTTACAGAGAACTGCGCGAATGCTTTCGTATGATTTTTCGTGCTGTCCGCCGTAAAGTTGTAGAACTCGCCGTTTTCATTGTCGCTGTAAAGATATGCGCCTCTTGCGATTACCGTAAAGCCGTCAACAACGTTGTATTCAATCTTCGGCTGAACGCACCATTCCTTGTTTTCAATTCCGTAGATTACCATACATTCAGTTGAAAGTTTTTCGTTAATCCATTTGTCGCTTACGTTTACTACGACCTTGTTGATGCAGTATTTTCCGTCCGAATTGTAGTCAACGTCGTAAGCCTTGAATGCTCCGTCTTCAATCTTGTCGTTTTTGAGGACGTAAGTTCCCGTTTCCTGAACGTTGATGTTGAGGTTGTGAACCGGAAGGTCGATGTCAAATCCGCCGACCCACGCAAGTGAATTGTTTTTTACCCACGGATCGTCGCCGGCAACGTCTGAAGTGAGATTATATGCAAACTCACCGCGGCAGTTGAATTTCCACAGAACCTTTGCAAATTCAACGCCGAACACCTGAAGCCTGTCGTAGTCGAGGGAAGGAAGTTCGAGTTTGTGACTGCCATCATGTGCAACTGTTGAAGCATATTCAGAACCAATCTTCTTTGCGGCTAATGCTGCTGCTGTAATGAGACTTGTGATATATTTTTCAAGGTTTGCGCTCGGCTGCTTGTAGTGTCCGCAGTAGTAGCTCAAGCCCCAGTCAAGTGAACCTAAACTTCCCGTAACCCTTGCGCCGCCCTGTGCGTATCTGAGCGATTTGATGTTGTTTTCATAAAGGTCATCTGACGAGAAGGAAGAAGCACTGTTGATTGCGTCAAAGCCCGTAAGCGAAATCTTGCTGTCAGTCAAATCATTGTTTAGCGCGTAAATCGTGTTGTTCTTTACGATTGAAGTTACCGTGTCTGTGAGCGTCTGCTGTGCGTATGGAACTAAAGTTCCGCTTGTGGCAAAACGGTCTGCCGTCATGAACGGCGTTACGGCTGCCTCAAAGCGGAGGTTGGCTGCGTTCGGGGCGCTGTATGAAACTCGGAACATTACTTCGCCTAAACGTCTGTCGATGTAGTCCGGGAAGATGAAATCCGTGTAGTTGTTTGCGTTGAAGTTGTCGAGAACGTGGAGTTTGTCGCCTTTTCCCCAGACGAGCTTCATCTTTCCGCCTTCAACCGTCCAGTTGCCGAAATAGCCGCGGGCGGTGAGTTCTTCAACGATGTCTTCCGGATTTGACTTGAGCGTCTTTGAATCGAAAGCAAGTTTCACTTCAACATCCGAAGATTCGCCTGAATAACTTACGTTGAGCTTTGAGTAAGCACGCGCGTCCATGTCCGTATTGTTGTAGATGTTTGCAGTGTCGTCAGCGTAGCCGTTTTCCGTATCAATCCACGCGCGTCCGTCTGCTCCGGCTTCTCCCGAAAATGTGATTGCCGGTTCGTATGAGTCGTAGTCCTGGGCAGCAGCAAAGAAAAGTGCGCTTGCTACCATAACTGTCATGATGATTTTTTTCATTGTAAAACTCCAGAAAAATAGGCTTTATTTCGCTTTTCCCGTCTGGAGGAACTGCTGCGTAAAGTAGTTTGGTGAAATTCCTTCGTCGAATTTCGGTTTTTCGATGAAGAGGAAAGTCTGACGGCCGGTAATGTTATTTACCATTCTTGCCTTCTTGCGGAAAACATAGGTTTTGCCTGATTTCGGAGCGGTAAAATATTCCCATTCTTCCATCGTGTAGGTTTTCATGAGTTTGTTCGGATCTTTTTTGTCGAAGTATTCCATTTTTGCAGGAAGAAGCGTTTCCTTGTCCATGTAGTTGATTCTGTAAGAATATTCAACTTCAGACTTTTTAATCGGCGTAGACTTGATTTTCCAGCAGTTGTAGGTTTTGCCTGCAACCGTGATTGTTTCATTTTCTGAAAGCATTTCGTGCGTGTCTTCTTCCGGCTCGCGGATTGCCATGTCGTTGTAGGTGAATTCACAGCCTACGAAGTTCTTGTAGCGTTCTGACATCGGAATACGGCGAACCTGCTTCAACTGCGGCATGTAGATCCAGCGGTCGTCTTCGCGGGAAGTTTTTTCTGACTGAAGTACGCGCGTGTTTCTTACGGAAGCCGGCTGTGTAAAATCGAATACGACGTCTGTAAGTCCGTTTCTTTTGCGTCCGCGCTGGAGCATGATGCGGTGTTCAACCGTTCCGTTTACTTCGATGTTGTCCATGTTCATCGTTGCTTCTGATGTTTCAGGAACGTCAAGGCTTGTAAATTTTTTCATGATTTCAAGAGCATCGTCTGCAAAGGCAGAGGCTGAAAGTGCGAGTGCACAGACTGTAAAGGCAATTTTTGTCAGTTTCATAAAGTCTCCTTGTCTTGCGGCAGTTTTTTTTAGACCGCAAATTTGGACTTTAGGGTAACGGCAGAATGAAAATTCCGCAATGAATAAAACAAAAGATTAAAATTTGCCGGATTTTACAAAAATATATTTTTTTGTTGTTTATTTTGTAAAAAACGATATTCCGCTTATAATCAAATATTCTTACATAGTCTTGACATCAGACTGAATAGTTTTAATGTCAAATAGCCGTAGCCAAAGTTCTGACACAGACGCATCTTGAGCTTGTCTCAATCATGTGGCTCGTGGCAGGTTTTTGGTGGGAGGCTGTTTGAATTTGTAAAAACTTGAAGTTAAGGCTTTATAAGAATTTTTTGATGAAATATTGAAAAAAGGGAGATCTTTATGGGCATCAGCAGTTTTTATCTTGGAAAAGACAGAATTACTAAAAAACGCAACTCTATTTTTATCAGGCTTACTTTTGCGATTGTCTTAATGACGACGGTTCTTCTTGTCGTGCTGGGAAGTTCAATCTATGTGCGCGTAAAGCAGGTCAACGACGACCAGTTCACGGAACGGCTTTCCAATTCAATTCACCTTATGGATCAGATTTTTACGGCTTATCTGTCCGGGATTGAAAAAAACGTGCGCATGCTCGGCGGAATTGCGGATTCTGCTGAAGATGAAATCACTACACTTGAACAGGAACTTGTCGACGCAGACGAAATGATTGTTTCTGCTTCCGTGATTGACGCGGATTCAAACGTTGTCTGCTACCCGGAAGGTTCCGTTACCGAAAGTGAACTTGCGGAATGGTACAGCAATGCGGTTGACCACGAAGGAACTTTTTACTGTTCCGGCGTCTATCAGAAAGCGGGCGGCGAAGTCGTAGTAGGTGCGGCTGAAGCGATTTATGATGATTACGGAAATTTTAAGTGCGTTGCTTCCATAGAAATCAACGTAAATGTTTTCCTTGACCTGTTCGGCGACCAGACTTCAATGGGAAGCATAAAATACATTCTGATCGATACTAATGCGAACGTCCTGCTCAATCCTTTTGCTCAGGAAGTTGAATTGAAATCTGCGGGCGAAATCGGCGTAAAGACGCTTGAAGGTTACATGCCGGGAAGTTATGGCATTTCGCGTGAAAAACTTTTCGGAACGGAAGAAACTGAAATCCGGATTTTCCCTGCACAGAATGATTATTACGTCCTTGACTATGCGGTTTTGATTCCCGTTGAAAGTCTCGACAGTGCAACACGTTCTGTTTTGAAGAACGTCATCATCGTTCTTGTCGTCGGCTTCTTTGTTTCCGTTCTGATTGCAGTCTTCATCGCACTTACGATTACAAAAACCCTTGTAAACGTAACTTCAATCTTGAAAAACATTGCCCAGGGTGACGGCGACCTTACAGTCCGTATCCCGGTAAAGACAAACGACGAACTCGGCAAACTTTCGGGCTTCTTCAACAAGACGATTGAAAAAATTGCAGACGCCATCAAACTGACCGCCGTGCAGACTCAGGCGATGGACTTAATCGGCAAGGAACTTTCTGCAAGTACGAACGAATCTTCAGCTTCAATCGAAGTCATCAATCAGAACATCAACAGCATCGGCACGCAGATTGAAAGTCAGAAAAGCGGAATTGAAAATGCAAACGGCAGCGTAAAGGAAATTACGACGAACATCGAAAAACTTAACGGTGCAATCACGAGTCAGGCGGAAAGCCTTGCGCAGTCTTCGGCTTCGGTTGAAGAAATGGTTGCAAACATCAATTCTGTAACTCAGATTCTTGAAAAAAATGCGGCTAACGTAAGCCAGCTTTCAGAATCTGCGGAAAACGGACGCGATGTCGTCAAGAAAGCGGTTGAAATTTCAAAGTCGATCGCTTCGGATTCTGCTGCCCTGATAGAAACTTCAAACGTAATCAGAAATATTGCTGAACAGACGAACATGCTTGCCATGAATGCTGCAATTGAAGCGGCGCACGCTGGCGAGGCAGGTTCGGGCTTTGCCGTTGTTGCTGACGAAATCCGTAACCTTGCGGAAGATTCAAACAGACAGGGTAAAAAAATCAGCGACGTAATGGGACTTCTGCGCGACAAGATTGAAAAGATGACCGAAAGTTCTCAGGAAATGCAGGCTCAGTTTGAAACAATCTTCAGCCATACGCAGACGGTAACAAATCAGGAAAACGTAATTAAGAGCGCAATGGATGAACAGAGCGCAGGCTCAAAGCAGGTAATCGACGCAATGAACCAGATCAATTCCATCACGATGGACGTAAGAAGCAGTGCCCACGTCATGGAAGAGCGCAGCGGCGAAGTCCTTGCAGAAATGGAAAGACTTTCCGTGCTTTCTACGCAGATCAGCGGCGCAATGACGGAAATTACCGGCGGTGTAGGCGACCTTAACGGCGAAATGCAGAAAGTCAACGAACTGACCGCCAAGAACTCCGAAAGCATAGCAAACGTAGTAGCGGAAGTGTCAAAGTTCAAGACTGAGTAGATTTTGCGGACGTGCGGAGGTTTATTACACGAACCTCTGCGGTGGCGTTACTATCCACAGGGCGCGGACGGTGGTTGTTCCCGTGTTTACGAGCAGATGAGGCGCGCTTGCAGAAAATGAAACGCTGTCGCCTTCCGTTAAGTTGTAAACGTAGTTTTCGTAGTGGAGGGCGCATTTTCCTTCGAGAATGTAGCCTACTTCCCGCCCGAGATGACCGTAAGAGCCGCGGTGTGTCTGCCCGTTTGCCGGAATCGTGATTTCGTATGCTTCAAGCTGGTTTGCGCCATCATTTTTTGCAGTGGAAGCGATTTCTTCGTAAAGAATTTCCCCCTCTGTAATCTGGCGGCGTTCGTCCTTGTGAATCACTTCTACGGGACGCGTCTTGTGGTATTCTTCAAACAGAAATTCAAGATTGATGTCTAAGACGTCTGCGAGCGTCAAAAGCGTGTCGATTGCCGGGCTTACCTTGTTCCGTTCAATCTGACTTACGAGACTTTCCGAAACTCCTGCCTTTTGTGCGACTGCCTTTAACGTAAGTCCTTTTTTTTCGCGGACTGTACGGATTTTTTCTCCAAAGTGATACGGAATCTTATTTTGTGCTGGCGAAGGTGTCATTATTCTGTTTCTCCCGGTTCTGTTCCATTACAAAGCGGATAAAGTGGTCTTCGAGCGTGCGGTGCGGACCTTCAAGGTTCAGGCGTTTTCGTGCCTGAGCGTTGTCGCGGCGGATTGAATACTGGCTGTAAAAATCCTTGTAGTCTCCGCTTACGTCGGTCTTTACCTTTTCTCCCAGAAACTTGGAAACTTCATCACGACCGATTGAACCGATTCCTTTTTCACGCAAAAGTTTTTTCAATTTTGAAATCTGTTCATACGAAATTCCAAACAGAAATTCTTCCATCGCCTGCGTAACTTCCGTGTTTTCCAGCTGGGTGCGGATGAACTTGCTCCACGTTTCGTCCATCTGAAAAGAAAACATTATAAGTTCGCTCGTTCCCATCATCGTACCGAATGCGGGCGCGAGGGTTCTGCGGGCTTTCCAGACGTGCGTCAAAACTGGTGCTATGTCCGAAATGTTCTGATCGGCGCGGTGTTCCCACAAAAGCAGGAGGGAAGTTGCAAGCTGCCGCCTGAAGTCTATGTCTAAGGTTTTATCCTTGATTAAATTCAGATAAACGTCTTCCGCAAGTAAAAGAAACATCATCGAAACCGTTTCTTCGTTGAAAGCCTGAATCAGTTTGCTGGAAATTGCTCCCTGTCCTTCCGGCTGAGATTCTGAAGATGCGGCTTCCTTCTGTGTTTTTGAATCTTTGTTGTCGTTTACTTTGCGTGCGAGTTTTGCAAGGGAAGAAAAAGTGTGCAGTTTTGCGGTCAAAAATCCCTTGCCGAGAGTTGCCTTGCTCGGAAGCTGGATGAACGTCTTGCCGTAGTCTGAATCCGTGTCGATTAAAAGTTCGATTATGTCCTGAGGAGTGCGCGTTTCTGAAGTCAGGGTTGCGCGTGAAAGAAGGGACGGAAATTCTGCAATTGCAACGGCGAGACGCTTTAAATCCGCCATGCGCTTGTCAAAAATTTCCTTATGCTGAGGAGCATAAAGCGCAATTCTTGAATTAAGCTCGTCGCAGAGAACCTTCTGTTTTTGTGTCAGAACTACGATTCCGTTTTCCTGATTTTCAAGTTCGGCTTCGCCTGCATCTAGAAATTCTGAAAGGTCAACGGAAGTGAATTCATTTTCATTAAAGTCTGACTGCATAATTTTTCCCAACCGCCCCTAGTATAACATAGATTGAACTAAAGTGTATCTATAAAAAAGTAAAAAATCTTCCGATAAAAAAAGCATGAAGAAAGTTCTTGTTTCCGTTTTGATGACGTTTCTCCTCAGTTCCCTTTGTTTTGCCCAGCAAACCGACAGACAGTGCTTCCCTGCCGCGCGGGAGTGAAAATCTTTTGATTTCTGCCGATGACATCCGCCTTGTGTACGACGACGGAAAGAATTTTAAAAACACAGAGGGCTATCACCTTTTTATACGCAAAAAGGCGGGAATTGAATCCGTAATGCTCACGGAAACCACGAAAGACCCTTCCGGAAATCAGGACAATTACGCCTACCGTGCCGGAGAATACAATTCAGTCAATGGGGACGAAATCCGCTATCTGAACGGAAAACCGCTTGATTCAAAATATGCAAGATATTCGCTGGTGGATTCAACGCCGGAAAGCGATTCAGTTTTCGGACAGGCTTTTCACATTTACATTCCGTCAGAAATTCATTTCGGCTATGAATGGTCACGCCACGGAACCGTAAAAATCAGCCGTGGAACTTTCATCAACATCCGTTCATTTGAAAAAAAATACGCTGACTACACCGGAAAATTCCTCGACAATCCTTTCATGTTTGACCTCGGTGCAGTTCCTCCGAAAAAAGAAGAACCTCCGGTTGAAGTGATTGAAGAAGTGAAGGAAATTGAAGAACCTGCTCCGCTGAAAGAGCCCGTCGTCCTTACGGATGACTACAATCCCGTTGCCGCTGCGTCTTTTAAGGATATTGCCGGCTTTAACGGCGGCGAACTGTGCTATTCAAAAGGCCCGGAAACGATTGTCGAAGACATCATGGCGAGCATTGACCGCATCTACCCGAAAGATAAGATTGACGTAGTTTTTGCGGTTGATTCGACCGGAAGCATGAAAGATGACATCCAGCAGCTTCGCAATGAGTGGATTCCCGAGCTGATAAAGGGCGTAAAGCAGTTCAAGGATTTTCGCGTTGGACTTCTCCTTTACCGGGATTACAACGACACCTACCGTCTGATGGGGCTTCCCGTAAAGCGCTTTGAGTTTACGAGCAGCATGGAAGTTTTTACGAAAAACCTGAACAGTTTTAAGATTTACGGAAACGAAGGCGGAGACATCCCCGAAGCAGTCTACGAAGCTCTCTACGCAAGCCTGAGCTTTTACAACTGGCGCAGGGACGCATTCAGAAAAGTCATTCTGATAGGAGACGCCGAACCGCACGCAACTCCGCGCGGAACAGGCAAATACACCCGCGAACTCGTAGCCGACACCGCAAAGAAAAAGGACGTGGTAATCGACGCAATCATAGTTCCGGATGACAAAGCCGCTCGCGGAAGGTAGAAGATAATAAAATCCTATTTTTTATTTTGCCGTTTTGTGCGGAATCTTTGCCAGTTCAATTTCTGCGAGCTTTCTGTAGGCAGCAGGGTAGGTTCCCGGCGTTGAGTTTTTGTAAAGTTCAAGAAGTTCGTTGAAAATCGGCTCCGCCTGAGTGTATTTTTTCTGTTTCATGTAAACGTGACCGATTTCGTAGCGTGCTTCGATGTAAACATTCGGCCAGTCGTTGAAGCGTTCAATTGCAGTATTGAAATAGGTAAGTGCACCCTTGTAATTTGCTGATTCAAAACAGCTCTGACCGTGCTGAATCAATTCCTGTGAAGTCATTTCCGGGATTTCTGCTGGAACGGAAGTGCAGGAAGAAACTGAAAGAATTAAAGCGCTGGCAGCCAGCGTGATTAAAAGTCTGATTTTTTTTGTCATAATGTGCTCACTATATCATTTTTTACCCGCGTAAACAATCGCGCTGGTTAATGGAAAAACCGCTTCAATTGCGGAACGTTACGTCTTTTGAATTTGCGCGCAATTGCCCAAAATGCCGATTCCCTGTAAGATTGTTTTCAACATTTTGTTATATTGGGGAATCGATATGTCTACACCACTTGAAAACTATCTTTCGTCTTGCAATGGAAAACCGAACGTTGCAATGACAGCTTACGTTGCAAACCTTCAGCAGGTTGCTTCTGTAAATCCTTCAATCGCTGCCGATGTTGTAAACGAAATTCAGAATCAGCGCAGCCACTTAAAGCTCATCGCTTCTGAAAACTACTGTTCTCTTGCAGTGCAGTCGGCAATGGGCAACCTTCTTACAGACAAATATGCAGAAGGCTATCCTGAACACAGATATTACGGTGGCTGCGTAAACGTTGACGCAGTAGAAATGACCGCTGCCCGCGAAGCAGAAAATCTTTTTGGTGCAGACTATGCTTATGTTCAGCCACATTCGGGCGCAGATACAAACCTCGTTGCATACTGGGCAATCCTTTCGGCAAAGGTTGAAACACCGACCCTTCAGGAACTCGGCGTAAAATCCCTCAACGATCTGACGGCAGAACAGTTTGATGAACTCCGCCACCGTTTTGGCAATCAGAAACTGATGGGACTCGACTATTCCTGTGGCGGACACCTTACGCACGGCTACAAGATGAACATTTCCGCACGCATGTTTGAAAGCCACCCTTACGGTGTTGACAAGGAAACCGGGCTTCTTGACTATGACGCAATCGAAAAGCAGGCGATGGAAGTAAAACCGCTCATCCTCTTGACCGGATATTCAGCTTATCCTCGCGCAATCAACTTCAGGCGTTTCCGCGAAATTGCAGACAAATGCGGAGCAGTTCTCATGGTTGACATGGCACACTTTGCAGGTCTCGTTGCGGGAAAAGTTTTTGAAGGCGATTTTGATCCTGTAAAATGGGCAGACGTCGTAACGACAACGACACACAAAACATTGCGCGGACCACGCGGTGCCATGATTCTCTGCAAGAAAGAATTTGAAGACTACGTAAACAAGGGCTGCCCGATGGTTCTTGGCGGACCTCTTCCGCACGTAATGGCAGCAAAGGCAATCGCATTTAAAGAAGCAAATTCAAAAGAATATCAGAAATACGCACATCAGGTCGTAAAGAATGCACAGACACTTGCAAAAGAATTGCAGGCGCTCGGTGTTCGCTTGCAGACAAACGGCACTGACAACCACCTCATGCTCGCAGACGTTACGTCATACGGACTTACAGGAAAGCAGGCAGAAGCAGCACTGTTCCAGGCGGGTGTAACGACAAACGCAAACGCACTTCCGTACGATAAGAACGGCGCATGGTATACTTCAGGACTTCGTCTCGGAACTCCGGCACTCACAACGCTCGGAATGAAAGAAGGCGAAATGAAGGAAGTTGCCGCAATTATCGACATGGTACTAAAAGGCACAAAACCGGGCGTAACAAAAGACGGCAAGCCTGCAAAACTCAAGATTGTACTCGACGAAGGCGTAAAAGAAGCCGCATCAAAACGCGTACAGTCTCTCTTAAGCAGATTCGTCCTGTACCCTGAACTAGACCTCGACTTCCTTAAAAAAGAATTCGTAAAATAAGGGATTTTGTGAAAAACTGAGGTTTTCAGTATAAATGTCAAACAGCCGGAGCAGGGGTTCTGACCACGAACGCGTCTTGAGCTTGCCTCAACCACGCGGCTCGTGGGCATGGTTCCCGGCGGGAGGCTGTTTGAATTTTTTATAAAAACTTAAATTTACGACTGCAGTGCTGAACGTACTGCAGTCTTTTTTTTTACTGACGCAAGTTCTGATTTTTTTTATAATGACCCTATGATTGCAGAAAAAATTACAGATTCAGAACTATTAAAACATTTGGATTCAATTCATAAAGATGAAATGACGATTTTCGTCATGGCGGACGGACGCGTGCGCGGCGCGTTTTTGAACGGAACACGGCTTGTAAACCAGATGCGCGCAAATCAGCACCTTGGCATCCTCGAAACGCTCGTGCTCGGACAGGCGGAACTCTGTGCGGCACTGATGATTCCTACAATGAAAGGGCGCGAACACATTTCTTTCCACTACGAAACTAACGGACCTGCCGTAGGCTTCGGCGTTGAAGCAGATTCAACCGGCTACGTGCGCGGACATCTTCTGCAGAATCCGATTCCCGTTGAAAAGCCTCTTGAAAACTGGGATTTAGCTCCGTTCTTCGGGGACGGAACCGTTACAATCCGCAGAATGGGCGAAGGAATGAAAACTCCGCAGGTCGGAATGACCGAAATCCTCTACAAGAACATCGCAAAAGACCTGACGCACTATTTTGCGCAGAGTGAACAGATTCACACGGCGTTTAACACGAGCATTCAGTTTGACCGGCAGGGACGCGTTGTCGGTGCAGGCGGAATGTTTTTACAGGCTCTTCCAAAGGCGGGTGGCAAGGCTGACTTAAAGACAGAACAGGTTGAAAACTCCCTTGAAAACCGGGACGAAGAAGACGAAAAACTTCTGATCCGCGTTGAAAACGCCTTTAAGGCAATGCCTTCAATCGGCAAGTGGTTTGCCGACGGCGGCGACATGGAAGACGTAATCTACGGGCTTTTCCGCGAATTCAAGCCGACTGCTGTTTTGAACCGCGAAATTATTTTTGACTGTCCGTGCAGTGCTGAATATTACGCTGCGCAGATAAAAAATCTTCCTGCAGCAGAATTGAAGGACATCATCGAAAAAGACCCTGACCCTCTGGAAGTTGTCTGCCACAACTGCGGTTCAACCTACAGAATTCCGAAATCTATGCTGCTGTAGTTTTGTGCAAATTCTGCCGATAAACAAATCGATACTTTATAATCAGCGGGCTGCACCCAGCGCCGGCTGGCTATAAAAACGAGGTTACTATGTTTAAAGCGCGACGACGAATCTGTCTTACCCTGATTTATATTTTTCTTGCCCTGATTTTTCTTTCGCTGGCGGTCTATCTTGTTCCGCAGACAAAAATCAACGACTTCAATGACTATTCAAATACTTTTCCGACGTCGGTTACTGCCGTTCTGTTCTGTGTGCTGATTCTGATTGCAAGTACGCTTTACACGATGATCCGCCTTCATCTTGAAAAAACAACGATGCGGCGCGGGGCAACTGCTTTTCTGTCTGAATTTGTGGACGGACTGCGCCTGTGCTATTCCATCGAAGATTTTTACAACCTGACTGCAAAAGTCCTTGAACTTGACGCTGACTGTTCAGTCCTCTACATAAATAAAATCACGAATTACGTTCTCTATAATTCACCGAACAGAATTACAAATGACCAGAAATTCATGGATCAGCTTGAACGCAACTATCCTGCCGACTGGGAAGACGGAATCTACTTCCTGGGCGAAAACTTCGGCGTCGTTTCAAAAATCCGTAAGTCACGCGGTTTTCTGATTGCTTCAAGAGGCTATCAGCTTTTTGTTTTCTGCCGTTATTCAAGGCTTTTCGATATGGAAGTCTTTCCGCGCCTCTATGAAGAACTCGGAAGATTCCAGCTCCGTTCAGAGACAATTTCAAGCCTTTCTGAAATTTCAGAACTTTCAAAGGAATGGGAACAGCTTGCAGAAGCGCAGCGTTTCTTCCTTCCTCCGAAAATGCCTTCAGTCAAGCGCATGAAACTTGCGGCGTACTTCAGACCGCTCATCAACGTTTCGGGCGACTACTACACGGTTCTTCCGATTGATGAAAACAAAACGCTTGTAATGCTCGGAGACGTTTCCGGAAAAGGTCTTGCGGCTGCCCTCGTCATGGGACTCGTAATGAACACCGTAAAAATCATGGAAAATAAGGAAGACCTGCCGGGTATGATCATGGCAATCGACAAAGCCATCAAGGGAATGCAGCTGCAGGACAAATACACGGTTCTTTTCATCGGAATCATCGACACTCAGAAAATGACAATCCGCTATGTAAATGCTTCAATGTCAGACCCGATTATCGTAACGCGCTCTCCAGACGGTTACAGAATCAAGTCGCTTTCTTCAAACTGTTCGATTGTCGGAATCATTCCTATTGACGAAGTTGAAGTAAGCGAACAGCGTCTTTTCTCCGGCGATTTGATAATGATGGCAAGTGACGGTGTTTCAGAAGTAATGAACGCAGACAAAGTTGAACTCGGCGACACGGAACTTTTCACCGACACAATCAAGAAAAGTGCTGCAAAAGAACCGCGCGAATTCATAAAAGACATCACCGACCTTGTGTTGAGCTACAACGCTGATACAAGGCTTCACGACGACGTAACAATGCTTGTTGCAAAACTTCAGGGGTAGGGGGAAAAGATGATTTACGTAGTCCTTAATCTTGTAATGGCAGCTTTTGCCGTTTCTCTTGCGTTTTATATCCAGCATCGTTCAGGCGATGTAGAGAACAATCCCCTCGTAAGAATGAGCGTTTTTCTTGCCGTTGCCTCTGCGTCAATGGCTTTAACGGTTCTGTCAAACATCTTTGTTTCCGACAGAATGCCGCTCCTGTTTTTCCGCCTGAGTCTTATCTGCGCTGCAGTTTATTCAATTGACCTGTGCCTTTACTTTATTTTCTTTCCGTCTTATGACCGTCCGAAAATCGTGGTTGCCATAAAATGGATTTTTGTGATTGCGTGCGTCTGGTTCTGCTTTGTAAAAGTTACTTCCGTTACGATTACAGACTTCCTCGGTCTGAAAGTTGACTCAACTCCGTTCTTCACCGGTCGCCTTACTAACTATTTCCCGGTTACCTGGTTCGACGTTTTCCGTATGCTGATTTTGACGGCACTTCCGTTTCTTTCTGCGCTGATTATGATTCTTCGTGCAGAAAACCGTGAAGACCGCCTCAACATGCAGAAATCCGTCATGAACACGATTGCGCTTTTTGCCGGCTGGCTCTGTTTCTGGGTAATTTCAAAAGCCTGCGGACGCGTTCCGATGTTTTCTACTCTGTTCTTCTTCGGTGTGGGAATCGTTCACGTTCTCCTTTCGTATAATTCACGACAGAACTTTCTGTACGACGTAAAATATTCAGTCGGAGTTTTCATCACGTTCGGGGTAAGCTATCTTCTGCCGGCGGTTATCGTCGGAATTGCCTTCCCGCGTCTGTGGCCTCAGTTTGCAAATTCGCATCTTCTCTTTTTTGCAGAAATTGCCGTCGTCATCGTAATCTGCGTTACGATTTCGTATCAGGTTTCTAAATTTCTTGAGAAAAAGCAGTATTTCCGTTCGTTCCAGTATGCAGAAGCGTTTGAAGCTCAGATTTCTAAGCTCGACTATTCTGATGAACCTGAAAACATCGTTCACAACATGCAGAATATTTTCATCCACAACCTTGGTCTTTCCCATCTGCGTATTTTTGTTGAAAGTGAAAACTGCCTTAAGTCGATTTACGATCAGCCGGGCAAAAGTGAACTCACTCTTGACATCAAAAATCCCGTATTTGAAGCGATGCTAAACCAGAAC
>CAVJKK010000001.1:4381-4999 GCA_963649855.1 Anaerovoracaceae bacterium | reverse complement strand
GTCTCATCGTCTTAAAAAGTGAAGTTGACAACGGACACATTTTTGAGCGCATAAAGAGCGACATCCTTCCGCTTTTTGAACAGACAGAATCCGAAGCACTCATCCTTCTTGCCGAAGGACGCCGCATTGTCGGTCTGATTACGCTCGGACAGAAAGCCGGCGGAAACATCTACGCTGACTACGACCTGAACACGTTTACAAAGTTCTATTCATACTTCTTTGTTTTCGGCTACTACATGCGCAACATTGCAAACCAGTCGATTGTCGGTACTGTAAACCGCGAAATCCGCATGTCCAGTCAGATCATTACTTCCATTCAGGAAAACATGGATCCGATTAAGAACAAGAAATTCGATACCGGTTACATCATGGAACACGCGCACAACATCGGCGGTGAATTCGTCGATTTGATCCGCCTTTCAGAAAACCGCCACATCTTCGTCCTCGGCGACCTGAGCGGAAAGGGAATTGCGGCTTCAATGAGCATGGTAATCATCAAGTCGATTATCCGCACGTTCCTTCACGAAACCCGCGATTTTAAGAAACTTGTTGAAAAGGTGAACTCGTTCATCCGCTTCAATCTTCCAAAAGGCACGTTCTTTGAAGGCGTCTTTGCAC
>CAVJKK010000001.1:0-4371 GCA_963649855.1 Anaerovoracaceae bacterium | reverse complement strand
TCTTTGCACTGATTGATTTTACCGACGACACGATGTACTACATCAACTGCGGCGTTCCGTCTCTGTTTCTGTACACAAAATCATATAACAACGTAATTGAAATTCAGGGCGAAGGCCGCGTCCTGGGCTTTGCAAAAGACATTTCAAAATTCATAAAACTCAAGAAAGTAAAGCTCAGCCCGGGCGACATCGTCGTAACCTGTACGGATGGTCTGATTGACTCAAAATCGCTCCGCGGTGAAGTCTACGGCAAGGAAAGAATCCAGCGTTCAATCATCGAAAATACTGCTTATCCTGCGCGCACGATTGCAAAAAACATCTACACGACGGCGGCGGATTTTCAGGCAAAAGAACTTGATGATGACGTTTCTGTCCTCGTAATCAAACGTCTTGAAAAATAGCGGGGGAGGCTTGAATGGATACCTTAAAAGTAATTGAAAAATACGGCGCAAACTACGTTCTGTATGAACTTTCCGGAGTAATCAACTCTTACACAATCGACGAATTGAAGGAAAAAGTCTATTCGATTGTAATCGATTCTAACCTTGTGCTCGACCTTTCCCTCGTGGAAGCAATTGATTCTGCGGGCGTGGGGCTGATCATGGGCGGTTTTAACGACGCGGAAGACTTTTCTCACAAACTTTATCTGCTCAATCCGTCGGTAACGGTGCGCAAAGCTCTTGAAGATACCGGGTTCATCGACACGTTCCATTTCATTCATTCGGTAACTGAGGTTGAATGATGCGCGCCTTAAAAAAAATGATTCTGTGGCTCTGCGTACTCTTTGCAGTTTCGTTTACGGCGTGCGGAAAAAACAAAAAGGCGGAAGCAGCAGCAGAAAAAACTGAACAGCCGGCACTCTCTCCTGAAATACAGAAATTAAACCGCGTGCTTTCTTCGATGAGCCAGAGATGCAAGGACGCAATCCCGAACGGGAACCCCGAAGAGTTCTTAGCAGACCTGCATGTAGTCCTTGAAAGTGAAAAAAACTTTGCTGAAGGTGATTTGAGTCCTTTTTACCTGATCGACAAAGCTCACACCGTAAGTGAAGATTACGAGCCGAAGGGGCTGATTCACCTTGAAAAAAACGAAAGCTATGCAATCAACAAGAATACTCTGAGCCTGCGCCCTGAAAGTTTTGAAGCACTGAAAATCCTCGGAAATGCAGCAAAAAAAGACGGAATTACTCTGACCGTAAGTTCAAGTTACCGCTCGTACGAATATCAGAAAAATCTTTTTGACTACTGGGTGCGCGTGGACGGACTTGAAGAAGCAGAACGCGAAAGTGCAAGGGCAGGTACAAGCCAGCATCAGCTTGGAATGGCGATTGACTTTGCCCCCGTTGATGACAATTTTGCAGAAACAGAAGCAGGGGCGTGGGTCTATAAAAACGCGGCAAAATACGGCTGGAGTCTGAGCTTTCCGCAGGGCTATGAAGACGTAACCGGCTACCGTTGGGAAAGCTGGCATTTCCGCTACATTGGAACAAAGGCGTGCGAGTTTCAGGCAAAATGGTTCAGCGGAGTGCAGCAGTTTATGATTGAATTCATCGATGCGTGGAAAAACGACCGCCAGTAAAATTTCAGGCTATTTGACATTTTATTGACACCTGCGCCGAATTCTTTTCCCTGTCATGTTGAATTTATTAGCCTTCGGTGGCTTCGCACAGCATCTCTCGTATGTGAGACCCCGAACTAAATTCGGGGTGACATAACTTTCCCTACTTTACTACTACGTTTACAAGTTTGCCCGGGACTACGATGATTTTGGCTACTGTTTTTCCGTCGGTGAACTTTTTGTAACCGTCGGTTTCTTTTGCCATTGCTTCGAGGGTTGCGCTGTCGGCGTCTGCGGCGGCTTCAAACTTGGCGCGGAGTTTTCCGTTAATCATTACAGGGAACTCTTTTGTGTCGTCCTTGCAGTATTCTTCGCTGAATTCCGGCCACTTTTCGTAGGCGTTTGTCTTTGTGTGTCCGAGTTTCTGCCACAACTCTTCGCCGAGGTGAGGAGCGTAAGGAGAAAGCATTAAGACGAATCCTTCCCACATTGCCTTTGGAATCGAATCGAACTTTGACGCTTCGTTTACAAAAATCATCATCTGGCTGATTGCAACGTTAAAATCAAGGTTGTTCGTGTCTTCAGTTACTTTTTTTACGGTCTTTGCGTAAGTTTTGCGCAGGGCAGCAAGGTCTTTGTCGAGTTTGCCTGTGATGTCAACGTCGCTCATCGTTTTTTCTGACAGGTTCCAGATTTTGTCGAGGAAGCGGTTTATTCCGATTAAGCCCTGTGTGTTCCACGGTTTTGAAACTGTGAGAGGTCCCATGAACATTTCGTACATGCGCACGCTGTCAGCACCGTAGGTTTTAATCATTTCGTCAGGATTTACGACGTTTTTAAGCGATTTCGACATTTTGGCAACAACCCTCTCAAGTTCTTCGCCGTCGTCCTTTGCGTAGTATTTGCCGTCTCTTTCTTCCACGGCGTCAACTGCAACAAGCGATTTTGACTTTCTCTGGAAGGCAAACGAAGTAATCATTCCCTGATTTATGAGGCGCTGGAAAGGCTCTTTTGTGGAAACAACTCCGCAGTCATAGAGAACCTTGTGCCAGAAGCGCGCGTACAGAAGGTGAAGAACGGCGTGTTCTGCTCCACCAACGTAGAGGTCAACCGGCATCCAGTATTTTTCTTTTTCGCTCAGACAGAAGGTGTCTGCATTTTTTGGGTCGATGTAGCGAAGGTAATACCAGCAGCTTCCTGCCCACTGAGGCATCGTGTTTGTTTCGCGCTTTGCATCTTTACCGCACTTAGGGCATTTGCAGTTTACCCACGAATCAATTCCCGCAAGAGGACTTTCGCCAGTTCCCGTAGGCTGATAGGTTTTTACTGCCGGAAGTTCAAGCGGAAGTTCGCTTTCCGGAACCGGAACAGTACCGCAGCAAGGGCAGTGAACGAGAGGAATAGGTTCTCCCCAGTATCTCTGGCGGCTGAAAACCCAGTCGCGCAGTTTGTAATTTACCGCCTTGTGCCCGATTTTCTTTTCTTCAAGAAAATCAAGCATTTTTGCGATTGCATCTTTTTTGTTGAGACCGTCGAGGAATTCTGAATTGACGTGGATTCCGTCCTGAGTCCAGGCTTCTTTCTGAACATCAACTTCGCTTTTTAAAACTTCAATGATTGGAAGATTGAATTTCTTTGCAAATTCCCAGTCGCGCGTGTCGTGAGCCGGAACTGCCATGATTGCGCCCGTTCCGTAAGAAATAAGAACGTAGTCAGCAACCCAGATTGGAATGAGTTTTCCGTTTACAGGGTTGATTGCGTAACTTCCTGAGAAAACGCCCGTCTTTGTTTTTGCAAGGTCAGTGCGCTCAAGGTCAGATTTTTTAGCAGCATCTTCGCGGTATTTTTCAACGGCTGCTTTCTGTTCAGCAGTCGTAAGTTTTTCGATTAAAGGATGTTCAGGAGAAACAACCATGTAAGTTGCGCCAAAGAGAGTGTCGCATCTTGTAGTGTAAACGGTGAGTTTCTGTTCTGTCGGCTTTCCGTCTTTGTCTGCAACGGTAAAATCAACTTCAGCACCCACAGAACGCCCGATCCAGTTGCGCTGCATTGCCTTAACGCTTTCAGGCCAGTCGAGGGTGTCGAGGTCGTTTAAAAGACGGTCAGCATAGGCAGTAATCTTTAAAATCCACTGACGGATTACTTTATGGGTAACCTGAGAATGGCAACGCTCGCAGTGACCTTCCTTTACTTCCTCATTTGCAAGCCCCGTCATGCAAGAAGGACACCAGTTGATTGGCGTCTGAGCTTCGTAGGCAAGACCTTTCTTGTAGAGCTGGAGGAAAATCCATTGAGTCCATTTGTAGTAGTCGGGAGTGCAGGTTTTGATTTCGCGGTCCCAGTCGTAAGAAAAACCGAGAGCCTTAATCTGCTGAGTAAAATGTTCGATGTTCTTAAAAGTAGTTTCTGCAGGGTGAGTTCCCGTCTTGATGGCGTAGTTTTCAGCCGGCAGACCAAAAGCGTCGTAGCCCATCGGGTGAAGCACGTTGTAGCCGTTCATGCGCAAAAAGCGCGAATAAATGTCAGTAGCAGTGTATCCTTCAGGATGTCCCACGTGAAGTCCCGCACCGCTTGGATAAGGAAACATATCAAGAATGTAGCGGCGCTTTTCTTTAGGAACAGATTCGTCCTCAACCGCCTTAAAAGTTTTGTTTTCGTCCCAATATTTCTGCCATTTAGGCTCAATGTTCTGAAATGGATACATAGCAAAATTCACCTCGTTAGAAGCGATTGTATCATTTTGCGTCTTTTATTGAAATACCGGGAAAAATCGCCACATATTTTAATTCACCGTGATTTCTGAAACAATCTTGC